>NZ_QUHK01000006.1:0-186029 GCF_003479665.1 Blautia sp. AF14-40 | reverse complement strand
TTTATTATTTCACTTGTCTACCTAGAAGGGAGCATATCAAACACTATAAGTACCTTGCTACGAGTTTTATTTTCGTAGCAAAGTACAAGATAGTACAGAGATAAAAATATGTCTCATTTGTCGTTTAACTCTTTACATTGCGCTTTTATTTCTTCTATCGAATCCTTCAATAACTTTAATCTGGCAGGCTACTTTCTAAACAAAGTCGTCCCCATCCCACCCGCCTGTTCGGGTATTCGCTCTCGGATGCGATGGGTTTTGCGCCTGCGATGAGATAAGCTTTCAGCTTTTCACCATATAAAAACGGGTCATTTCCGCGCAGAATACCCCATTCCATCATAAGAGCGGCGCTTCCCGATACAAAAGGCGTGGCAAACGAGGTGCCGGTGAAGGAAGCATAGCCGCCGCCGGAACGGGGAGCTGGGATATTGACACCCGGGGCGGCGAGATCAGGTTTAATTTCGTGGAGAATACGGGTATAGCCGCGGCCGGAGAAGCTGGCATAGGAGGAAAGGCGGGGATCGTAGGCACCGACCGTGATGGCGGAGCGGGCGGTGGAAGGGATGGTGAGTGTGGTGTCGGCAGTGGGGGAGAAGAAGCGTGTCTGTGAACCGACGGCGTTTCCGCCGGGAAGCCAGAGGTCAAAGGAACCGGAGATCAGGCGGCCGGGGGTGAGACGCAAGGTCCAGATGCCGTTTTCGACGGACAGATGGTTTCCTGCGCCCTGAAAGGTCAGGTAAATTTCCTGCGCCTGGCTGTAGGGGGATGGCATGCCATAAAACAGGAGAAGTTCTGTCGGACCAAGCGTCAGACGCGCCGTGCCGAGGACAGGAGAGAGCGTGCCGGAGCGGATGCCGCCGGGGGAAATCAGTTCGATCGAGATTTCATCCCCATAAACCTTCCAGATCTGGAGACTGAACGAGGATTCATAAGCACCGACCTGAAATTCAACGGAGACAGCGCGGTCAGCCGTTGCCGAGACCGCAGACGTCGCAGCCGGATCAGATGTCGCACGGACTGTTTGCGTCTGACCGGACGACTTGCGATCCGACTTTAGGTTCCCGGCATAATGGCGCCCGGTATCCCCTTCATTTCCTGCCCCGATACAGATCACGTTCTGCCCTAAATTTGACACTGCATTCAAATACGTTTCAAGTAAGGAATCCCCGCTGTGCGAACCGTAATTATTCCCGAAGCTCAAATTAATCACAAGCGGCCGCTCCACCAGAAGTGCATATCTTACGCAGAAATCCACCGCCTGCAGCAATTGCGATGTCCGCGGCAGATCCGCCGGATCAGGATTTCCAAGCTTTACGACCACGAGTGTTGCTTCCGGTGCCACGCCCTGCATGGCCGCATCTGCCGAGGATCTCCCATTTCCCGCTGCGATTCCGAGCACCGCTGTCCCATGCCCCGTCACATCGCGGGACGGCACGAGGGCAAACCGTTCTTCCGGCGTAGAAGATGCAAGTGCCTCATTGATCTGCCGCCGTGTATATACCGACCCAAGAGCATACCCCATCGGAGGATTCCCCGGAATCGTCTGATCCCATAAAATTGCAATTCGGCTTGTCCCGTCCGGTGCGCAGAAATCAGGATGCGCATAGTCCACGCCTGAATCAATGCATGCAAGCAGCACCCCATTCCCAGACAGACCCATAACCCCCTCCTGCACAGGCGTAATACAGGATATGCTCCGCACAAATGCATCTGCGAAATAAAGTAATTTCGGTTTCTCCAGATAGGTAATCTGCGGCAGTCCTGTCACGTAATCCATCAAGGACTCCGGAACCAGAAGAATGGCATACGAAAACAGCAGCAGCGTCACACGAACTCCCTGCTCCTCCAGAAAAGCCAGGTCTCCCTGATACTGTACAATTACTTCCCATGTTTTGCTGTAAGAGTTATAACCTGCCGAAAGCTCCGGCACACGCCGCCGTTCGACTTCCGTTGCGGCCAGCGCAAGGTTCAACAGGTTTTCCCTTTTTTGATCAATCATTACAAAAACTCCGTCCAAAATGTTGTTAAAATCTATTCCGCTTTTCCTGGAAATATGATATAATCGCCATCGTACAATAGGGGTACAGATCTGCTTTTTGGAGTGCATCGAAAAATGGTTTTACGATGCCGCCTGGCGGGTCTTTACTATTTTACGCGAAATGCTTTTGCATTGAAGGGAGAGAACATGAAAATTATCATTGTGGGCTGCGGAAAAGTCGGAACCGCACTGACCGCCCAGCTGAGCCGCGAGGACAACCTTGTGACGGTCATTGACACAGACAGTATTGTCGTCCGCAACGTCTCCAACACCTACGACGTTATGGGAATTGTAGGAAACGGAGCAAGCTATCAGGTGCTTCAGGAGGCGGATATTGAGCATGCGGATCTGATGATTGCCGTAACCAAAAGTGATGAAATGAACCTGCTTTGCTGTGTCATCGCCAAACAGGCAGCAGACTGTCACACCATCGCCAGAGTTCGAAATCCGATGTATCGGGAGGAGAGAGAATTTATTCGTAAAAAGCTGGGTCTGTCCATGATCATCAACCCGGAGCACGCGGCCGCCATGGAAATGGCAAGACTGCTGCGGTTCCCATCTGCGATTGAGATCGACAGCTTTTCCCGCGGAAGAATCGAAATGCTGCGCTTTAAAGTGCCGGAAACATCGAAAATTGTCCATATGTCGCTGCGTGAGCTGGCCGGAGCGCTTCAGTACAGTCTGCTGGTCTGTGCTGTTGAGCGAAACGGCGAGGTTTACATACCGGATGGAAATTTTGTGATCCAGGCAAAAGACAGCCTTTCCATCATTACCACACCGCAGAACGCAGAGAGCCTGTTTAAGAAAATTGGTGTTCATACAAACAAGGTACACAGTACGATGATCGTCGGCGGCGGTGAAATTACGTATTATCTCGCAAAATCACTGGCAAATATGAACGTCGATGTCAAGATTATCGAGAAAAATAAGGATCGCTGTGAGGTTTTAAGCGAAGCACTGCCGGATGCAACCGTTATTTACGGTGACGGAAGTGACCAGGAGCTCTTAAAAGAGGAGCGCATCCAGAATATGGATTCCTTTGTGGCCTGCACCGATATGGATGAGGAAAACATCATTCTGTCGCTGTATGCGAAAGAGAAGGTATCCTCAAAGGTTGTAACGAAAATCAACCATCTGGAATTTAATGATGTTATCCACAGCCTGAACCTGGACAGCCTGATCTACCCGAAACACATCACCGCAGAGTACATTCTGCAGTATGTCCGGGCAATGAAAAACTCCATCGGAAGCAACGTTGAGACGCTGTATAAGCTGATGGAAGACCGTGTGGAGGCTCTTGAGTTTATCGTGAACCAGAATTGCCGTATGATCGGCATCCGTCTGCAGGATATGAAAACACGGCCAAACCTTCTGGTAGCAGCGATTAACAGACAGGGAAAGGTCATCATTCCGGGTGGACAGGATTCCTTTGAGGCAGGAGATTCCGTCATTATCGTAACAACGGAAACCGGTCTTCAGGATATCCATGAGATTCTGGCAGAGTAACGGGGGAAGCGGATTATGAACTATAAAATGATTCGTTTTGTCATCAGCTGGGTGCTGAAAGTGGAAGGTATGCTGATGCTGTTTCCGGCGCTGGTCGGAGCCATGTATCAGGAAAAGACAGGCTTTGCGTATCTTATCTGGGGACTGCTCTGCATTGCGGCCGGTCTGATCCTCTGCTTCAGAAAACCGTCCAATATGGAAATCTATTCCCGCGACGGATTTGTCTGCGTTTCGTTAAGCTGGGTTGTCCTTGGTGTTTTCGGAGCGGTGCCGTTTGTAATTACGGGGGAAATTCCGTTTTATATCAATGCGCTGTTTGAGATCGTTTCCGGTTTTACAACGACAGGAGCCAGCATTTTGAGTGATGTGGAAGCCCTTTCACACGCCAGCCTGTTCTGGAGAAGCTTTTCCCACTGGATTGGCGGTATGGGCGTTCTTGTGTTCATTCTTGCATTGCTTCCGATGAAGGGCGGTTCCGTCATGAACCTGATGAAGGCAGAGAGCCCGGGACCGACCGTTTCCAAATTTGTTCCGAGAGTGCGCGGAACTGCTAAAATTCTGTATCAGATTTATCTTGGCATGACACTTTTTACCATTGCTGCCCTGCTGCTTTCCGGCATGAAGACATTTGATTCTGTCACACTCGCCATGGGAGCTGCCGGAACAGGAGGTTTTGCCGTGTTGAACAGCGGTTGTGCAGTGTACACACCACTGCAGCAGTGGATTCTGACAATCGCCATGATTGCGTTCGGTGTGAATTTTAACTTTTATTATCTGATGCTTTGCAAAAAGGGAAAGGCCGCCATTTCGTCCCAGGAGGTAAGAGCGTATTTCCTGATTATCCTTCTGGCAGGAGGCGTGATTTCCTGGAATACCTATCCGATGTACCATTCCATCGGTGAAGCGGTGCGGACTGCCTTTTTCCAGGTCGGATCGATTATCACGACAACGGGTTATTCCACGACGGACTTTGACCTCTGGCCGGAGCTGTCAAAATGTATTCTGGTGATGCTGATGTTCATCGGAGCCTGTGCCGGTTCAACGGGAGGCGGAATCAAGGTTTCGCGAATCCTGATCCTCTTAAAAACCGTGAAAAAAGAGCTTGGTTCGATCGTACATCCGCGCAGTATCAAACGCATCCGTTTCGACGATCACCCGGTAGAGCATGAGGTTCTGCGGGCGATCAACGTATTTTTGATTGTTTATCTGGTGATCTACAGCTTTTCCATGCTGATCATCAGTATTGATGGATTTTCCTTCGAGACAAACTTCACGGCAGTTGCCGCAACGCTGAACAACATCGGACCTGGTCTTGACCAGGTAGGACCGACCAGTAACTTTTTCGGATACAGTCCGGTTTCCAAGCTGATTCTGATTTTCGATATGCTGGCAGGCCGTCTGGAACTGTTTCCGATGCTGATCCTTTTCTATCCGTCTACTTGGAAGAAGAGAGGATAAAGCGGTTCACCGGGAAGAAAAGGGACTTCGCATTGGCGGGGAACTGCCGGGGCAGAAGGAAAAGAAAAAATGGTTACGATTCACAGGGTTTCCAAAAAAACAGAAAGACGGAATAAAGTCAGGGTGCATTTCCTGATCACAGGCAGAAAGGAAGGAACTTATGAGTAACTGGGAAAAGAATGTAAGAAAAGTTGTGCCGTATGTACCGGGTGAACAGCCGCATGAGGCTGACATGATTAAGCTGAATACGAATGAGAATCCGTATCCGCCGTCACCAAAAGCCGCAGAGGCGATCAAACGGGTAGCAGAAGAGGATACTCTCCGTCTCTATCCGGATCCGACCGCGGCAGAACTGGTGCAGGCGATCGCGGATGTCTACCATGTAAGTCCGAAACAGATTTTTGTCGGCGTCGGTTCGGATGACGTTCTGGCAATGGCTTTTATGACGTATTTTAACTCTGATAAACCGATTCTTTTCCCGGACATTACGTATTCCTTCTACGATGTCTGGGCGGAGGAATTCCGCATTCCGTACGAGCAGATCCCGCTCGATGAAAATTTCTGCATTGTGCCGGAGCAGTATTTTGCAGAGAATCATCCAAATGGCGGAATCGTGTTCCCGAACCCGAATGCACCGACGGGTGTGGAGCTTTCACTTTCTGCGATCGAATCGATATTGCAGCACAACCCGGATGTGGTTGTAATTGTGGATGAGGCATATGTGGATTTCGGGGCAGCCACTGCGCAGCCGCTGCTGGAAAAATATGAAAATCTGCTGGTTGTGCAGACAACATCAAAATCCCGTTCGCTTGCCGGCATGCGCATCGGCTATGCAATCGGAAATGAGAAGATGATTTCGTATCTGAATGATGTGAAATATTCCTTCAATTCGTATACCATGAATCAGACCACGATCGCAGCCGGAGCCGCAGCGATCCGCGATGTGGAATATTTCCGCAAGACGGTGAAAAAAGTGATGGAAACGAGAGAGTGGTCGAAGGAGGAGCTGAAAAAGCTGGGATTTTCTTTCGAAGATTCGAAATCGAACTTTATTTTCGCAACGCACAAAAGCGTACCGGCCGGGAAGATTTTTCAGGCACTCCGGGAACGCCATATTTATGTGCGGTATTTTGAGAAACCCCGCATTGACAATTATCTGCGTATTACGATTGGTACGCGGGAAGAAATGCAGACGCTGTTTGATTTTTTGAAAGATTACTTAACCGAATCAAGCAAGTAGCGAAGCGGATTGCAAATATCCGCTTGCCAAGAGGGATGAAGCAGCTGAAAATATAAAACAGAAGAAGAGTATCTGCAGAGGAGCAGAAGAAAATTTTAAAGGGGGACTGCCGTCGGAATCAGCCATGAGATCCGGCGGCAGTTTTAGAAGGTATTTAGGTATGAACAAAGAGAAGAAAGAAGTAGTAAAGGTAAATCAGATTACAGAGGGTGTTATCTGGCAGCAGATTCTGATCTTTTTCCTGCCGATTCTGTTCGGAACGTTTTTCCAACAGCTTTACAACACGGCAGATGCCATGATTGTCGGACACTTTCTCGGAAAACAGGCACTTGCGGCGGTCGGCGGAACGACAGGTACGCTGATCAATCTGCTGGTCGGATTTTTTGTCGGCCTTTCGAGTGGTGCGACGGTTGTTATTTCACAGCATTACGGAGCCAATAAAGAGGACAAGGTGCAGTGGGCAGTGCACACTTCCATTGCCTTTTCCATTCTCGGAGGTATTGTGCTGACAGTAGTCGGCATTGGCTGTTCGAGATGGATGCTCGATCTGATGAACACGCCGGATGATGTTGTAAATCATGCGCTGATTTATATGCGTGTTTATTTTCTTGGAACCATCGGAAACCTGATTTACAACATGGGTTCCGGTATTCTGCGTGCGGTCGGCGATTCGAAACGTCCGCTGCTGTATCTGATCATCTGCTGTATGACCAATATCGCGCTTGACTTTTTATTTGTTGTCGGTTTGCAGATGGGTGTTATGGGCGCGGCGCTTGCGACCATTCTGTCTCAGATCATCAGTGCGGTTCTTGTTATGGGCTCTCTGATGCGGACCAGAGACATTTACCGGCTTCATCTGCGGAAAATCAGCATTGACTGGATTATGCTCAAACGGATTATCCGCATTGGTTTTCCGGCAGGCGTACAGTCAATTCTGTACTCGGTATCGAACGTGATTATTCAGTCTGCTGTCAACTCGCTGGGAACCAACAATGTGGCTGCGTGGGCGGCTTACGGAAAGGTGGACGGTCTTTTCTGGATGATGATCAATGCGCTCGGTATTGCGGCGACAACATTTGTCGGTCAGAACTACGGTGCGAAAAAGATGGATCGTGTACACCGCGGTGTGCGCACCAGCATGATCATGGCATTCCTGATGACGGGTCTGATGGTTGTGTTTATGTGGTTTATCGGTGATACACTGATTTCTCTGTTTACCACAGATACGGCGGTGCGTGAAATCTGTCACGGACTGATCCATTTCCTGGTGCCGACCTTCTTCACCTATATTTCCATCGAAATCCTTTCCGGTGCACTCCGTGGTGTCGGAGATGCATGGATTCCGATGTTTATCACCGGAATAGGAATCTGCGGAGTACGTATCGTGTGGATGACGGCGGTTTTGCCGCATTTCCACTCCTTAAAAGGAGCGGCCTTCTGCTATCCGCTGTCGTGGGTGATCACAACGATTGCGTACTTTATTTATTACCTGTTCTTCAGTCAGCTGAGTAAGAGGAAAGAATTGAGGAGTATCTAACAGAATGTTCAAACTGTATTAACAAAACTGTGCTATCATGAAAATATCAGTGTCAAAAGGTCAAAAAACCGATGCAGGAGGATTTTTGAACTCGGGACACGGCAAAAAATGAGTAAGTAGCCATTTTTCAAAGAAAAATGAGCGGATTACAAAGGAAAGACAGGTGGAACGTAAGATGGTAAGTGAAAAAGTAACGATTGTCAATCCGTCAGGTCTGCATCTTTTAAACGCGGTAAATTTGTCAAACAGTGTAAGCCGGTACAAATCTTCCATGTCGTTTACCTATGAAAACAACGGGATGCAGGGAACGGTTAATTTAAAGAGTATTTTGAGTATCGTAGCTGCAGGAATCAGGCAGGGAGACACTATTGAGATCTGCAGCAGCGGAGAGGATGAAGAGGAAGCACTTCGGGCGGCCATTGCCGCAATTAAAAGCGGGCTCGGAGAGACGCCGGAGTGAGGAGATAGGAACATAGAATAGAAATAAAGAAAAGGACCTCGCTTTTTGAAAAAACGGAATGGGAAACCGGACCGTATTTCAAAAAGCGAGGTTTTTTTTGTGGCGGCAGATAAAAGATTCCTGCCTTCGGGGGGGATTTCGAAAGCAGGGATGAAAAGATAAGCTGCGAAGCAGCTCTTCGGCTATGAGCAAGCAGCGAAGCGGATTGCTCATAGCCGTTTGACAACAGGAGGTATAAGGCCGGAAAAAAGTGTCTACACTCTGGATAAAGCAAAAATGCAGAGAAAAGGAGTGTAGAAAAAATGGCAAGGCAGAAGAAAATTGATCTGGAACATATGACGGAGAAGGAGAAAATGAAATACGAAATCGCAGGTGAGCTGGGGCTTTTAGAACGCGTGCTGAATGACGGCTGGCGATCACTCACGGCAAAAGAAACGGGACGGATCGGTGGCCTTGTGACACGGAGGAAGCGGCAGATGGCGGCGGAAGGAAAGAACGAAAACGAAGAAAAATAAGCGGTACCGCAATTTTTGCAATATCCTCAACAGTTTTGACCATAGATTTTTCCTGTGAAAGCGTTATAATAAAAACAAGGAATGGGTGGTGCCGCGCCAAAGTCCGTGTCTGCACGAGACCCGGCGACTGCCGCGATACCCTGAGAAACTCGCAGAGCGTGTTTCGGATCGTTTGGAGAAGTGAGGGAAAAGTTTATGGAAGCAAAAAAAGAGAAAAAGTATATGTCGGATATCCATCTCGAGGATTATACCGAACAGTACGAAACGGGATTTGCCACAGTGGACACGATGATATTTGAAGGGGGAAGAAGAGAGGAGCTGCTGAACGGCGGCTGGCATTATGCAGTCGATCAGTACGATACCTGTCTGCGCCAGAAATGGTACAAAGAGAGATACCGCGACGAAAAAGGCTTCACTGTGCCAATCGACTATTCCTTTGACGAGTGGCCGGTGATGCAGCTTCCGTGCAGCTGGAATACCATCGATCCGATGTATCTCCTGTATGAGGGAAGCATGATCTTTACGAGAAAAATTTCCTATATCGCAGAAAGAGAGGAAACAGTTTTTCTGAAGGTGGGCGCAGCCAATTATCTGTGCCGCGTTTTCTTAAACGGAAAATACGTCGGTATGCATCGCGGCGGATCGACACCGGCGTTCTGGAATATCACAGAATACCTGAAAGCGGAGAACCGCATCGTGCTTGCTGTTGACGGAACGAGACGGCCGGAGCAGGTGCCGACCGAGAATACCGACTGGTTCAACTACTGCGGCGTATACCGCGATATCGCACTGATCCGTGTTCCGAAATGCCATATCAAAACTTTTAAAATTGCGCTTGTGCCGGACGGAACATTTGGACATGTTATGGCGAAAGTGACACTGTCGGAAAAAATCACAGCCAAGGCAGAGCTTGTCATCGAGGAGCTTGGCGTGAGCCGGAAAATCCAGCTGGAAAACGGAGCCGGAGAAGTTGTTTTTGATGCAAAACCGGAGCTTTGGACACCGGAAAAACCGAAGCTGTATGATGTAAAAGTAACCTGTGGAACCGATACCGTCAGCGATCGGGTCGGCTTTCGTGAAATTCGCGTGAACGGCAGAGACATTCTGCTGAACGGAGAGCCCGTTTTCCTGCGTGGTATCAGTTGCCACGAAGACAGCGTGGAAAACGGAAAAGGCCTGACAAGAGAGGAACGGATCGAAAATATCCGCATTGCGAAAGAACTGGGATGCAACTTCATGCGCCTTGCACATTACCCGCATAACGAAGAAATGGCAAAACTCGCCGACGAGCTTGGGCTTCTTTTGTGGGAGGAAATTCCGGTTTACTGGGCAATTCGTTTTGAACGTGAAAAAACATATGAGGATGCCCAGAATCAGCTCCGCGAACTCATCAACCGTGACTGGAACCGCGCGAGCGTGATCATCTGGTCTGTCGGAAATGAGAATGCCGATACGGATGAACGGCTGAAATTCATGAGCGTACTGGCAGAATGCGCGCATCGGGAGGATGAGACGCGAATGGTGTCTGCGGCCTGCCTGGTTAATGCTACGAAAAATAAGATTGAGGACCGTCTGATGGAATACCTTGACATCATCGGCATCAACGAGTACTGCGGCTGGTACACCCCGGATTTTGCGATGCTGCCGGCACTGATGGAAAACAGCCAGCCGGACAAGCCGGTTATCGTAACGGAGTTCGGCGCAGACGCGCTGCCGCATCACCATGGAACCATCTCGGACAAAGGAACCGAGGAGTGCCAGGCGGATGTGTACGAAAAACAGATTGCAACGCTGCGGAACATTGACTACATCAAGGGCATGACCCCCTGGATTCTCTACGACTTCCGCTGCCCGCGCAGAACAAGCCTGATCCAGAAATATTATAACCGGAAGGGGCTGCTCTCTGAGGACAAAAAGTACCGCAAACCGGCATTTTATGTGCTGCAGAAATTTTATGAAGAGCTGAAAAGAAAAGAACAGTAGGGGCAAGAGCTTTTCGAAAAGATCAGCCGACTTGCACGGTTGATGATATCAAACGGAACAGAGAAAAAAAGACAAGAACAGACAAAAACAGATGGTATGAAATCAGCTTTGAAGTCCGATTTCATACCATCTGTTTTTTTTCACTGCAACAATCCGCCGTAGGCGGAGAATCCGGCAAGTGCTGTGTTATGCTTTTTTCTGTGCAGCCATCCACTCCAGAATCGGAGTCTCTTTTCCGTCCGTCATAACCGGTTTGCCGTCATAATCGAGGACACACTCATCGTTCAGCATCGGAATCCAGGACCAGTGGCCGATGTATTCGAATGGGGTGCCGTCTGCATTTTTCTGTGTTCCGGTGTGATCGAGTACCTTGTCCCAGTAGGTGAAGTGAGCATTCGGGTTGACCTTTGCCAGACGCTCATAGGTTGGAACGACAAAATCATCCGGAACGACAACGGGGTCGGTTTTTGCGTGTGTAAACCAGATCGGCAGATCTTTGAGCTTCAGAATATCTTCATCGGAGATAAATGCATCCGCCAGAGCCTCGCAGACCGGATATGCGGCAGCGTAGCGGGACGGGTTGAAAATGATCTGTTTCATGGTCATAAAGCCACCGTTGGAGCAGCCGCCGATGTAGATGCGGGAGCGGTCAATCTGCGGATGGGCATCCACGAAAGCACCGATCAGGGCATCGAGAACTTCGGTATATTTGGAAGAACCGTCTTTGGTATATTCGCCGGTTCCGTCATCCATCCACATGGTTGGAGCCTGTGGAGCGAGCAGATAGGTCTTGCCGCCGAAAATTTTCTGAACCTTTGGGGAAATCAGGTTTACAACTTTATTTCCGATTGCTGCAATCGGCGGTTCCTGTCCGCCCTCACCTGCGCCGTGCAGCCAGATGATCAGCGGGATTTTCTCATCCGCATCCATTTCCGGCTCGTAGTAAACGTAAGAGAGCGGAATCTGCGGATCCTCGTAGCGGTCTTCTTTGAGCCATTCACCGTAGATGACGCGGTTTCCGCCGTCTACGTCGAACGTCTGCGGAGAAATGGCATCATCGTCTGTTGCAATTTCAGAGACTTGTGTTACATCGTAAGCAACATTGACAAATACATTAAAATTACCGTTGAATTTGATGATGGAGCCGATTCCTTCCATGATGAAACACGGCAGCTCCAGCGTCAGACAGGTACCGTCCTCGCACGGTGCACCGGTTTTGTCAGAAACGTAAACGTTCGAAACGCGGCGTGTGCCGTCCATGGAATCATCCGGTTTGTCACCCATGAAATTCGGCCAGACAAAGTTCTCACCCTCGGTGGATGTACGGGTAACGTGTACCGTAAACTGCTCCGGAGATGGGGCCGCACCCTTCATGCTTTTGCCATAATCCAGAATTATTTTCGAAATATGCGGACCGAAATCAAAAACTTCGGTAATGGTATAATAAGTTCCGTTCATTTGTAAAAACCCTCCTTTGGTACGGAATGTACGCTCAGAGTCTTTCTGCACTTGCTTTTGCGACTGACAAAAATCATCTCACAAAATCAGGTACAGAAAAAGCTTGAGAGTACAGTTGTTTGCATGGGCAGAAAAGACGGTATTGGGAATGATAGATTTTTTCTGCCCTACAATACCAGTCTACTACAGACATTCCGAAAGAAAAAGTACAAATCAGAGATAAATTTGCACGGAGATGCTTTTTCTGTGTTTTTGTTTCCGGAACGGAAAAAGTCTGACCGAAACAGAAACCGCAGAAAAGTGTCAAAAAACAGCAGAATCGTTGTTTTTCGTATTGGAGCCGTATGGAATAATAAAATCATACAAGGAAAAAGGGAGGTTTTACGAGATGATTACAAGACTAGAGGAGATTTCGGTAACGAAAGAAAGCTATCCGTTTGCCAGTGCGGAGCGTTACCTGAAGCTGTCGGAGCGCGGCTATGTGGAGAAGGAATATTATATGTATGGAACGGCAAATGTCTACGAGACAGCCGACGAGCGCGGCGGCGTCCGTGTGCGCACTGCGGATGCGCCGTATACAAACCGCATCATTGTCCGCGCACCGCAGGACACTGCAAAATGCAGCGGAAACGTTGTAGTGGAGATCATCAATCCAACGAGTTTTATGGAGATTGACCGCATGTGGATTCTCGGCTGGAAGAAATTTGTGCGGGACGGAGATATCTATGTGGGAATCACAAGCAAACCGAATACGATCGCTAAAATGGTAGAGTTTGATGAAAAGCGTTACGGCCGTCTTTCCTGGGCCAACCCGACGCCGGATGTGCCGTTCTCGGAGCGACTGCAGGTCACAGGCGGACTCGGCGATCTGAATCATGATTACGAAACGGGTCTTTTCTGGGACATGCTGACAGACCTGGCGTGGCTGCTGCGCGGCGATGAGGAGCAGAATCCGATTCGGGAATATAAGAGAGAATACGTCTATTTGACGGGCTGGTCACAGTCGGGTTCGTATCTGTTCCGCTATCTGAACAGCTTTGCGTATCGTCCGGAGGTGGCACGCGGTGCGTGTGTATTTGATGGCTACCTTTCCGGAGGAGGAGTCCATTCCCTTGGTATTCCGGTCAACCAGTATGAAACCATGGCTCCGTACCATTACAGTCTGACACGTGTGGAAAAGGCGCGCGAGCCGTTTATCGCTGTGCAGACGGAGAGTGAAAACGGAAGAATGGAAGCATGGCGCATTGCCCAGCAGGACAGCGATGATCCGGAGTTCCTGTTCCGCCAGTATGATGTGACGGGTGCAAGCCATGACACTTCCTATAGCTATGTGGACTACTATCAGAACGATCCGGATCTGGTGCGGATCAACCATCTGCCATTCTATATGGGAAAAAATGAGGAAGGAAACGACTATCCGTCCCAGATTCTTTTTGCGGCAGCATTTCGGAATCTCTTTACCTGGGTACGGACAGGCGCAGCTCCGGCGCACTGTGACCGGATTGCGATTGACAGCGACGGAGAAAACAAAAAGGATGCGTTCGGAAATACGATCGGTGGACTGCGTACCTGCCTCCTTGACTATCCAACCGGAAGATACAGCAATACCAGCGACATTGAAAAAGGCCAGAATTTCCTGGATCCGGAATCGGAAAAGGAAGGATTGTTCGGTTATCAGCAGGCGTTTTCGAAAGAAATGATAAAAGAGCTGTACGGAACATTGGCACATTACCGGGAAATGGCGGAGAAAAACACGAAAGAGCAGGTAACGAAAGGCTTTGTCTGCCGCGAGGATGCGGCGGAGCTGGTTGAGATTGCCGTGCAGCTTGCAAAGAAACGCGGACTGGAATAAAAAACAATAAACAGTTACAGTAAAATCAGATTCGAGGAGCGTGCCCGAAAAAAACCGGGCGCGCTCTGCGCAGATAAAGGAGAAAATAAAATGGGGATGAAAGCAGAACAGTGGCGACAAATTATTTTATCATTTGAGAGCAAGAAAACATACAACAATCCATTCCTCGATGTTTCCATCTGGAGTGTTTTTACGGGACCGTCGGGAAGAAGGATCAGAAGAGAAGCATACTGGGACGGCGGAAATACCTATCGGATTGCCTTTGCGCCGACCGAAACCGGAATGTGGAGTTATAGGTTGGAAGCACCGGAGGAGACGGGACTTTCCGGAGTGCAGGGAACGATCGAATGTATTCCATACGAAGGAAATCTTGCTATCTATCAGCACGGATTTCTGAAAGTGCATCCATCAGGAAGATATCTGACGTATGCAGACGGAACACCGTTTTTCTGGCTCGGCGATACGCACTGGGAATTTGCCTTTGGTGAGCGGTGGGACGAGTCGAACCATCCACAGATGACGAGCATGTTCCGCGGCATGGCGGACCGCAGGAAGGAACAGGGTTATAACGTTTATCAGACGAACCTTCGAAGCGACAGCTGGAAGGAGCACAAGAGCCGTTACTGGAAAACGGATGCCACAGATGATGTGCCAGATGTGGCATTTTACCAGAACGAACTCGACCGCCGCATGCAGTATCTCGCTGACCTCGGCTTTATCAACGCGCTCGGTTTTGCCTGGTCCGGCTCGATCGAGCAGGGCGTGGAGCACCAGAAACATCTGGCACGCTATATCATTGCCCGCTATGGCGCCCTTCCGGTTGTGTGGACGCTGTCAGGCGAAGTGGCAGGCTACTTCCCGGGAAAGCCGCGGGAAACAGCCATCAAAGGCTGGCGCGAGGTCGCAAAGTATGTGGAAAAAATGGACGGATATGGAACACTGCAGACCGCACATTATACGAATGAGCGTCCGTTTGCAGATTACTATTATGACGAATCGTGGTTTGATTTTGTGCTGAATCAGGCCGGACACGGCGATTTCCCGATCAATCCGTCCTGGTACCGTGCCTATCGGAAGGAACACGGAACAAAACCATTCATCGAAGGCGAGTCCCTGTATGAATACTGTTCCACACTGGAAGAAAACGGAACCCGGCTCTGCACCGATGCAATGCTGCGCCGCGTGGCATATATGGCAGTCCAGACCGGCGGCTGCGGCTATACGTACGGTGCGCAGGGAATCTGGGATAATATCTGGGAGGTAAGTGACATCAACCCGGATTTTAATGCATTCAACAAATTTGGCATCACCTGGGCGAAAGCCATTGACGGCCCCGGAGGCGCACAGATGGGATATCTGAAACGTTTCTATGAAGAACATCATTTTGAGGAGATGGTGCCATATGAACCGGCAGAAATGGAAGAGAGTATCAGCCCGTTTGCCAATAAGCTTGCGGCTGCCACGATCAGCCGGGATAAAACGAGAGCACTGATTTATTACGGAGAGATGGATGGCATGAGTACACCGCTCGCGGGCCTTTGCGACGGAATCTATGCAATTTCCTGGTTTGATCCGAGAACGGGACAGACAGAAAAAGCAGAAATCCAGGTGGAAGTGCGTGGAAAGTCGTGCATTATGCCAAAGAAACCGGCGGCGGGAGATTGGGTGCTGATAGCAGAATGCATAGAAAAGACTGAAAAGTGATCATAAACTATACAAAATGCGGAAAGAAACCGCAGAAAAGTGCAAATTCATCGCAGGATTGTTCTTTTTTGGAGGTAAGAAAGCAGATATAATAAGATCATCAAATGAGTCACGGCCGAAACTCAGAAACGAAATAAAGCAGCAAGACAAAAAGATAAAAAGCGAGGACGAAAGAATGAAAAAGAAAGTAGCAGCGATTTTCATGGCATCCATTATGGCATGCTCCATGGCTGCATGCGGAAGCAGCGGCGGAAGTTCAGATTCCGGAAAGACAGATTCTAAGGATAAGAGTACCGCATCCAGTACAGCAGAGAACGGAAGCGGAGAAGTGGAAAAAATCATCGTAAGCTTCCCGACCTGGACGGGTGCTCCGGCAGACACGGAGAAAGTACAGGAAGCCATCAATGATATCACAAGAGATAAGATTGGCGTTGAAATTGAGCTTTCTATTACCGATTTCGGATCCTTTAATCAGAATACGACACTGGCGCTTTCCGCAAATGAGGAAATTGATGTACTTGCATGTGTAGGTTTCCCATATGCAACCGGAATTCAGCAGGGATATCTTTCCGATCTGGAAGAGAACGATCTTCTTGCAACGTATGGACCGGACATCGCAGAAGCAGTTGGACAGGATAACATTGATGCCTGCCGTGTGAACGGAGTTCTCTATGGCCTTCCAAGCAACCGGGACATTGCACAGGGACGTGGATGCGCAGCGATCGCAACCGAGTATCTCGATGGTATTGGCTACGAAGCAAACACAGACGATGAGATCGTAAAAATCGGTCTGGATGAATTAAACGATATTTATGCACAGCTGCATGAGAAATATCCGGACAAAGAGGTTTATCGTCCGACAACAGGTTCTATGTCGCAGTTCTCTAACGTAGACTCCCTTGGAGGAAATGTGTTCGGTGTTCTGCTTGACTATGGCCAGAACCTTGATGTTGTAAATCTCTTTGAGAGCGATTTCTACAAGGATTATTGTGCAAGACTGTATGACTACAATCAGAAAGGCTATATCAGTGCCGATGCATCGACCGATACAACAGCAGTCGGAGAGCTTGTAAAAGCCGGAACTCTGATGAGCTATACCACAGGCGGAAAGCCTGGCATCAAAGCGCAGGAGACTACACTGACCGGTCGCGATATGACCATCTTCCAGACACTGGATGACTATATCAGTTCCACATCTGTGGCTAGTATGCCTTGGACCATTCCGATCTCTGCACAGCATAAAGAAGCAGCCATGAAATTCCTGAATGAGTGCTACACAAATGCCGATATCGCAAACCTTCTGGCATGGGGCATCGAGGGAACACATTATAAAATTGGCGATGACGGACTTGCTACTTATGCAGACGGTGTAGATGCATCCAACTCCGGATGGAATCATTCCATGGGATGGATGATGCCGAACCAGTTCCTGACCCATGTATGGGAAGGAAATGATCCGGATCTGTGGACAGAGATGAAAGAGTTTAACACCAATGCAAAGGTTTCCAAAGCAAGCGGTTTCTCCTTTGACAGCACAAATGTGGCAAACGAGCTCACAGCAGTACAGAACGTATACAACGAGTATCAGACCAGCGTAGAGTACGGCTTTGTAGACCCGGAGACCGGAATTGCCGAAATGAATGATAAGATGATGACTGCAGGCCTCCAGAAGATTATCGACGAGAAAAAGGCACAGCTTGCAGCGTGGCAGGAAGCAAACAAATAAAGTTTAAGAATTTAGATCAAAAAATGACTGCGCCGTCCCAAAAACAGGACGGCGCAGGTTGTAAGAAGAGAAAAATCTGTCAAAACCGGAACGCTTTGGGACCGGCTGCGGATAAGAAAAAAGGAGAAGGAAAAACATGGCAAGAGTGAAAAGTCAGAAGAGCCAGAAAAGACGAAAAACATTTGTACGTTTTCTGCCGATCTATATTCTGATGCTGCCGGGTCTCATTTATCTGTTTATCAACAATTACATGCCTCTGCCGGGTCTTGTGATTGCATTCAAACAGTACAATGCCGGAAAAGGCATCTACGGAAGTCCATGGGTAGGACTGAAAAACTTTGAATATCTGTTTACGACAAGCGATGCCTTTGTTATTACACGAAATACCATTCTCTACAATGTGGCATTTATCGTAATCAACACAACACTGGCAATCGCAGTAGCTATTATCTTAAGTGAGCTGGAAGGAAAACGGAAAAAAGTTTACCAGAGCGCCATCCTTCTTCCGAACCTCCTCTCCACCGTTATCATCGGATATCTTGTTTTTGCATTCTTCAGTGTAGAAAACGGATTCATTAACAACACGATTTTAAAGGCGCTGGGAAAAGATCCGGTTTCCTGGTATTCGGAACCGAAATACTGGCCGTTTATCCTGGTTTTTGTCAGTGCATGGAAGTCGGTTGGCTACAACTGTATTGTGTATCTGGCAACACTGATGGGATTTGATAAATCCTTCTATGAGTCAGCCAAGATCGATGGTGCAACGAGATGGCAGCAGATCAAATATATTACCCTGCCGCTTCTGCGTCCGACCATTATCATGCTGACCATGATGGCAATCGGAAGAATTTTCTACTCTGACTTCGGTCTCTTTTACCAGGTGCCGATGAACCAGGGAGCTCTGTATTCCACAACAAACACAATTGATACCTACGTATATCGCGGACTGCTTCAGATGGGCAATGTTTCGATGTCTGCCGCAGCCGGTGTTTACCAGTCGATCGTAGGATTTATTCTGGTGCTTGGCGCCAACCTGCTGGTACGTAAAATTGACCGCGACAGCGCGCTGATCTAGGAGGAACGGTATGAAAACAAGAGAAGATAAAATTTATAGCTTTTTCGGCCATCTGATCATGACAATCCTGACACTGCTCGCGATCATTCCGATTCTGTTGATGTTCATTTCCTCATTGACTGACAATGCAACTCTGTTACAGAATGGATACTCTTTTCTGCCGGAAAAGTGGAGTACCTATGCTTATGAGTGGGTATTCACATCCAGCAGTTCCATGGTAATCAAAGCCTACGGAATGTCCTTTATCCTGACCGCAACCGGCGTTGTCTGCAGCCTTGCCCTGACAACCTGTCTGGCCTATGGTCTTTCGAAAAAAGGTCTGCCGGGACGCAATGTCCTGACCTTTCTGGTGTTCTTTACCATGCTGTTCAACGGAGGCCTTGTACCGACTTATATCAATTACACGACCGTATTCCATGTGAAAGATACGTTCTTCGGGCTGCTGGTTCCGTCTCTGATGATGAGCGCATTCAACGTTCTCCTGATGAAGAGCTACTTTGTCACCGGTGTGCCGGATGAAATTCTTGAGGCTGCCTATATTGACGGTGCAAACGAATTCCAGACTATGTGGAAGATCGCCATTCCGCTGTCCAAACCGATTATTACCACCGTTGCCATGTTCTCCGGTATCGCTTACTGGAATGACTGGAACAATGGTTATATCTATCTGACAAAGAGAACGGATCTCTACAGTATCCAGAACCTGCTGAACCGTCTGATGCAGAATATTCAGGCGCTGACGCAGAACGCCAACAACATGGCGCAGGCAGGCGAAGGCCTCTCCCAGATCCCATCCGGAACGGTTCGTATGGCGATGGCAGCACTTGGTATTCTGCCGATCATGATCATTTATCCGTTCATCCAGAAAAACTTTGTAAAAGGTATTACCCTTGGCGGCGTGAAGGGCTGATAAAAAAGTAAGTGAATCCAAAAAATCCGGCTTTCCGATATGCAAAAGGAAGGCCGGATTTTTTTAATTTCTAAACTGCCGTGGTGTCATGCCCGTCGATTTTTTAAACTGGCGGGAGAAGTACGAAATATTCTGGAAGCCGCAGGTGATGGCAATGTCGCGGATGCTCATTTCGCCCTTTGCGAGAAGCTCCTTGGAGCGAGCAATCCGGCGGTCGATGATGTAGTTGATGAGAGAACTTCCCGTGTCTTTTTTGAAGAGATGGGACAGATAATCGGCGTTCAGATACACCATGGCCGCAAGCGTATCGCGATCCAGCTCGTCGGAGAGGTGCGATTCGATATATGCCTTCACGGTGGCAACAGCCGTGTCCTGGGAAGCGGCTGCCTGACGGCTTTGTGTGAACAGCAGAAGACTGTTGGAAATCCATTCTCGTAAAGCACCAAACGAGGAGAAGGTCTGCTCCGGGGAAGCAACGGTAATCTGGCGGCGGAAGGCTTCGTCTTCGCTGCCCGGATGATCCATCTGGCGAAACAGCAGCTGCAGGAACTGATAGTAAAAGCCGGTCAGAAATTCCCGTGTAGCAGTGCCGGAGCTTTTCGTCTGATTTAAGAAAGCGAAAACCTCAATCTGAAGCTGTTCCGTTCTTCCGGATGTGAGAAGATCGGACCAGCGGTCAGATGGAATCGGCTGAAAAGGCGTCTGAACAGGAGCTTCGGTTTCAGCGGCAAGATCGAAAACGTGATTTTCGTAGGTGACGTTCTTTCCGGCGAAGGCTTTCATGGAAAGAAAAGCTTTTCGCAGGTCTTCCGGGAGACAGACCTTCTGATCAACGAAAAAGTTGATCGAGAACGGAAAGTGTGTCACAAAGTCGGTCAGGGCCTGACGGCATCGGCCAATCACGGCGTCCCGAGAGTGTGTGGAGGCCGGGAGAAGCAGAAGATAAAAACCATCAAGCACACGGATCGTCAGCGGCAGCTCGCCGGGTTCAAAAAAATATTCCCGGGCAATATTTTTTAAGGCAAATTCATACAGGGTACGGTTGTCGGTCGGAGAAAAGGAGTTCGTCTGTCCGGTCTGGATCAGAAGCGGACAGAAGGGCTGATGAATCAGTTCGACATTCAGACGGCGATAGCGGATTTCATCCATCACTTCGGAAGGAGCAGAGGAAATACTGCCATTTAGTAGGTCGAGGAAGAACTGCTCTGCAAGCGGGAGCTCACTTTCCTTCCAGTAATTGGCATGAAGGGTGTTGACGCGGTCCTTCTGCTGCTTTTCACATTGCGCACAGGCTTTGTCAAGGGCTTCCAGAAGGGCATGGTCATCCAGCGGCTTCAACAGATAGTCACTGCTGGAAAGCTTCATGGCGCGGGAAATATATTCAAATTTTGCATAGGCGGTCAGAAAAATACAGACCGTTTCGTAGTGTGCCTGACGGATCTGGTCCAGCAGTTCGAGGCCGGAACCGCCGGGCATCTCGATATCACAAATCATCAGGTCAATCGGATGCGCGGAAAAGATTTCCAATGCCTGCGTCATATTGTAGGCACAGAAAATCTCAAAAAAGTCCGGCCGCAGTGTGCGGATTTTGTTGGAAATGCTTTCAACGGTATAATATTCATCGTCTACGATTAACAGGTTCATGATAACCTCCCAAAATATATTTTTTTACCGTTCCGGTTATCCGTCGATGCGGAAAAAGGGAACGTAAGGAAAATCAATGGTAATCTGAGCGCCTGCGCCGGAACGGTTGCAGAAAGTAAAAGCCGCGTCGGGAAAAATCTGGCGGAGGCGGAGTACAACGTTTGTGATGCCGATGTGTTCCTGCTCGGAATTTACATAGGTATCAAGATTTTGCAGCACGGCAAGCATATTCTCCGAAAAACCGCGTCCGGTATCCCAGATACAGATATGAAGGCGGGTGCACTGATTTTTTTCTCTGGCGGTGACGTCGATATGTATGTCCAGAACTTTCCCCATAACGACCTCATATTTGACCGTGTTTTCCACAAAGTTCAGAAGCATCAGCGGCACAACCGTTGCATTGTGCAGCGATTCCTCGCAGGAAGGGAGCAGGCGCAGCGCGCCGGGATAGCGGATGGAGGAAAGCTCCACGTAGTTTTTTACAAGCTTCAGCTCTTCTAAAAGCGAAACGGTCTGACCGGAGGAAAGCGTATAGCGCAGATGCACACTCAGGTTCTGAAGCATCTGCCGTGCCAGGTCCGCGTGGTTATTTTCAGTCAGCTGATAAATGGTGTTCAGGCAGTTGATCATAAAATGCGGTGTGATCTGCTGCTTCAGGTAAAGCGCCTCCAGCTTCTGACGGGAGAGCTGTTTTTCGTAATTCTCAATTTTCAGATCATCGATCTCCTCGACCATATCGTTGAAAGCGGTCGTCATTTCCCGGAATTCATCGAGCATAGCGTCGTCGGGGATACGCACCTTGAGATCTCCGCCGCGGAGCTGCTCCAGCGCATGCGTCAGCATGTGAACCGGGTGAAGAACCCAGCGGTACAGGGAGGCAGACAGAAGCAGCCAGACTACGAACAGACCGAGCGAAACAATAAAGGCAATGATATAAAAGTTTGTCTGATATTTGGTATATTCCGAATCCTTCAGAAGCAGGGTCAGCGACAGCGGTGTTTCCTTCAGTTCATGTGAAACCGCCATCCAGGAGGTTCCGTCGATTTCGTAGGAAGGATACCGTCGCCATTTCAAGCGGGGAGCCTCCAGGCGGACATCGTTTGACGGGGTGCGCAGAAGAAGAGAACCATCGGAAAAATACAGAAGGCTGTCCTGCGTTTTTGTATCGACCAGAGTGCCGAGGAGTGTATCCGTGGAAATGTACGCGCCGAGCAGATATCCGTTTAGGTTCAGGATACGGACAAGGTAATATTTCCCGTTGATTTCGTTGAGATTCCATACAGAGGACGGAGCCTCTGTATTGGCGATTCCGCGGATATAGTTCCAGAGGAGCGGTGGCGGGTTGCTGGTCTGGTCGTAGAGAACGAGGGCATCTGTGGCTTCCTGATAACAGAAAAAGCCGTCTACGGTATAGTTCGGTGCTGCGTTTTCAAAGCTTTTTTTGATTCGGTTTAATGTGGTATACCAGCTGGTTGTCTGTGGTTCCGCTGCGCGGAGCGAAAGGAGATCGGTATCATTCAAAGCAAAAACATAGAGATAGGTTTCGGGGCGGGAAAGGTTTTCATCCAGGCTTTTCTGGTACAGAACCAGTGTATTTTCCGAGTTCTCATGGATCCGCTCCAGCATCAGACCGAAAGCGGCTGTGTTGTTGTACACGACAAGCGCGCAAAAAAAGACGATCATGACTGCAAGCAGAACAAAAATACGAAAACCAAGTGAGTGTATGGAAATTTTGGAAAACCGTTTTTTCAAAGAAACATCTCCTCTCCGATACATGTTAGATACATGCTGAATTTTGAGCCAGATAAGAAGAAAAGGCCGGAACTGTTCAGCAAAAGATCCGGCAGACTCTATGGGAAAGTTTACAATAAAAGTGAAAAAACGTCAATAAATACAAGGAAAAAAGAAACGGATACCGGCAAAAGTAATAAAAAAATAACTGAATTATTGTTTAAAAATTAAATTTAAAAAGATTGACTATTCAAAATGTATTTAGTAAAATTAAATTATCACAATACGAAGCGATACTTATTTCAGAAAGGTGGAACGTATGTTACAGTCTTATACCGAACATGTAAAACGATATGGAATCGCAGAGCTGGTTTTCCAGGGACCGTCCGAGGGAAATCCATTTGCGGAGCAGTGGGTGAAAGGAACGATGGCAGGTCAGGCAGAGGAAAAGCATGCCGAGGGCTTTTATGACGGAAACGGCGTATACAAGCTTCGCTTTATGCCATCCGGCGAAGGAACGTATGAGATCACCGCAGCAACAAGCTGGGGCGATGAGGCGAAAGTGACGGTGGAGGTCGGTGCAGCTGATGAAGGCTGTCACGGTCCGGTCCGTGTGGCAAACACCTATCATTTTGCTTACGATGACGGAAAGGAATACTACCCGTGCGGTACGACCTGTTATGTGTGGGAGCTGCAGAGTAAGGAGACACAGGAGAAAACGTATGAGAGTCTTGCGTCCTCTCCGTTTAACAAGATCCGTTTCTGTGTTTTTCCGAAACACTATGTCTACAATTTAAAAGAGCCGGCACAGTATCCGTTTGAAATTCGTGAAAATTCTCCATGGTCTCCGTCTGATTTTGAGACAGAAAAGCTGGAAAAAGCGCCGCGCAATATGTTCGGCGGCATTGATGCCATGATTGAAAACCCGGATGAAGTATGGGATTATACTCGTCCGAATCCTTCTTATTTTGAACATATTGAAAACACGATCGCACGCCTTGGCACCATGGGAATCCAGGCAGATCTGATTTTGTTCCATCCGTACGACCGCTGGGGCTATTCCCGCATGAATCTGGAACAGCAGAACTTTTATTTAAGATACGTTGTCAACCGTTTCAGCGCATACCACAATGTATGGTGGGCTATGGCAAATGAATTTGACCTGTTCCGCTGGAAACCGGTATCCGAGTGGGAATCCAATGCCGAAACCGTTTGCCGTCAGGATCCGTACCGCCATCTGCGCTCCATTCACAACTGTATGACCATGTACGATCATTCCAGGGGATGGATCACGCACTGCAGTCTGCAGAGAATCGATCTGTACCGCACCGCAGAAAATGTGGAAATCTGGCGCCCGCAGTATGGAAAACCGTGCGTGCTCGATGAAATTGCATATGAAGGAAATCTTCCGTTCGGCTGGGGCAATATCAGCGGCGAGGAGATGACACGCCGGTTCTGGGAGGCATACACCAGAGGCGGATATGGACAGCACGGAGAGACGTATGAAAATGAAAACGGTGTGATCTGGTGGTCACACGGCGGAGAGCTGAAGGGCAGCAGTCCGGCGCGGATCCAGTTCCTGCTGGATATCATGAAAGAAAACGGGGGCTATATGGAGCCGCTTCCGGCATTCTTTGATGAGACCTGCTGCACAAACAGCGCAAGCCATCCGAGAAAAGACTGCGTGATGTACTATTACGGTGCCAACCGCCCATGCCGCCGCCCGTTCCACATGCCGGAAGGCCAGGAGTTCGATGTGGAAGTCATCGACACCTGGAACATGACCATCACCCCGGCAGGCCGCCACAGCGGAGAATTCACGATCGACATGCCGTCAAGACCGTATATGGCGGTGAGACTGGTGAAAGTGAAATAAAAATGTGGGAGAGGAATCTTGAAATTCGATTCTGCATATGATATAGTATGTGTAGCTGATAAGAGAAATAAGTGACATGTGTTCACAAAGCGAACCCCCAGCAGCGGCAACTGCTGGGGGTTCTTCCCTTTTTACGGAAGGGCATCCGCCTGGGCTAATTGTCGCCATGTTTTCCGTCTAGCCACTTGCAGATATAGTAGCTGATTACACCTGCTACAACGGAAACGATAAGAGAAATAAGTATAGACATGCGCTCACCCCCTTCCTGTTGCCAGTTTGGGAGGCGACAACAAAATAAGTATAACATGGTATAGGAAGAAACGGTTTGAAAAAATAGAACGCATATTTTGATGAAGTTGCACAAATATGAAAAAAGTCTATTTTGATCTTGACAACTCGCCTCACATATGCTATCATACCACCTGTATCACGCCGAAGACAGCAGGTGCCGCAAGGCGTAAGTTTCAAACGCCTGCCGAGGAGAAGTTACACAAGGTTCATGTTATGGAATTTTGAGATCTCTTCGCCAATCTTCGCGAAGAGCTTTTTTTATACTTCCAAAGCGTAGGTACGAAATACTACAAGGAGGTGCAATCATGGCAATCAATGCAAAAATCGATCTGAAGAAGCCGGTCCTGGAAGAGATCAGCGCACAGGTAGAAGGCGCACAGTGCGTGCTGCTGGTAAACTACAGCGGATTAACCGTTGCTCAGGATACTCAGCTGCGTAAAGAGTTAAGAGAAGCAGGCGTTCATTACAAAGTATACAAAAATACAATGATGAAACGTGCATTCGCTGGTACTGCTTTCGAGTCTCTTACCAAAGACCTGGATGGCACAAACGCTATCGCAATCAGCAAGGACGATGCAACAGCTCCGGCAAGAATCATCGCTAAATTTGCAAAAACCGCTCCGAAGCTGGAGATGGTTTCTGGTGTTGTAGAAGGAAACTACTACGACAAAGCTGGAATGGAAGCACTGGCAAACGTTCCGTCAAGAGAAGAACTTCTTGGCAAACTGCTTGGAAGCATCCAGTCCCCGATCGCAAACCTGGCTCGCGTCCTCAACCAGATCGCAGAGTCCAAAGGCGGCGCAGCAGAGGCCTAAGCCTCAAGCGGGCAGCGTGAAATACGCAGCCTGAGAACATTATTCAGAAAATATCCAAGGAGGAAAATAAAATGGCAAAGTTAACAACCGCAGAGTTTATTGACGCTATCAAAGAGTTATCTGTATTAGAGTTAAACGATCTTGTAAAAGCATGTGAGGAAGAGTTCGGCGTATCCGCAGCAGCAGGCGTTGTAGTTGCAGCAGCAGCAGGCGATGCAGCAGCAGCTGAGGAGAAAGACGAGTTCGACGTAGAGCTGACAGAGGTTGGCCCGAACAAAGTTAAAGTTATCAAAGTTGTACGTGAAGCTACAGGACTTGGCCTGAAAGAAGCTAAAGAAGTAGTTGACGGTGCTCCGAAAGTCCTCAAAGAGGGTGCTTCCAAAGCAGAAGCTGAAGAGCTCAAAACTAAACTTGAGGCTGAAGGCGCTAAAGTTACTCTTAAATAATTTAAGCGTAAATCAGAATCTATGGACGCACGGCGGGATTTCCTGCCGTGCGTTTTTTGAACTGAGTCCATACTTTGTGGCAATAAAGTTAAAAATTGCCGGAAGGTATGGTGATGCCATGTGGTATCAAAATGTAATTGCGACCGTGGAGATAAAATTGAGAATGTGATCTATTCATACAAGACATTTACGGAGGAGTATAAGGGCTAAATATCCTCATGACAGAAAGACTCCGAGAGTACAGAAAGAGAAAACGGGAGGAACGAAAAATGCAGGTACATTCCGTTCTGGAATCTTTACAGCAGGGAATCCTGATCTGCGATCAGCACAGCAGGATTGTGTTCTTCAATCAAGTCTACAGCGATTTCATCGGCGTTCCGCTTGAAACCGCGAAAGGTCATAAAATCACGGATTACCGCAAATCTGCCATTGCTCCGGAAGTCATTTGGAGCGGCATCCCGGTCGAGGGAATGGTGCGGAGAGAGGGAACGCAGGAATACTTTGCAAGTGTTTATCCGATCTGGGAAGAGCATCAGATCCGCGGAAGCATCTCAATTGTGACGAGTCTCGTACAGTTTGAAAAACGGGAATCAGAGGCTCACATGACGCTGGAAGAGCGGGTGCGCCGCTTTGAACGGCAGGAGATCCAAAATACGTTGTTGCTGTACGGACGGGATATGGAGGGGAAGCAAAAAGCGGCAAAGGAACTCGGAATTTCGCTGGCAACGTTATACAATAAAATCAAAGAATAAGACAGAAGGAGAATGAAATGCCGGAATTTCTGCAGCTTTGGGGCTTTGTGGTATTTTCTGTCTTTGCTGTAACAGAACTCACATAAAAGAGGGATCATGATTTCTAAAATTTTAGAAATTACGATCCCTTTTGTAGTATCTGCCCGGATATCGCATTACAATGATCTCAGATCAAAGAAAGCGAGGCCATAGAACATGAAAAAAATCAGAATCGGAAGCGGAGCAGGCTATGCGGGAGACCGCATTGAGCCGGCAGTGGAGCTGATGGAAAAAGGAAATCTGGACTACATTATTTTCGAGTGTCTGGCGGAACGCACCGTTGCGATCGGGCAGCAGGACAAAGAGAAAGATCCGTCGAAGGGATACAACCAGCTACTCGACTACCGAATGGAAAAAATTCTCCCGCTGATGGCGAAAAACAAAGTAAAAGTTATTACCAATATGGGAGCTGCCAACCCGGTATCTGCTGCAGAACGGACGTGTGAAATTGCCAGAAAACTGGGTGTCAGTGGATTGAAGATTGCCTGTGTGACCGGCGATGATATTACAGACGAACTGGATAAGTATGAAAATGAAAAAGTGCTGGAGGATGGCACGCTGTTAAAAAAGAAAAAAGATGTTCTGATTTCTGCGAACGTCTATATGGGTGCGGAGGGCATCACAAAAGCGTTGGAAGAGGGTGCCAATCTTGTCATTACCGGTCGCGTTTCCGATCCTGCACTGACGATCGGACCGCTGGTATATGAGTTCGGATGGAACATTGACGACAACCCGGATCAGATGGGACAGGCGGTTCTGGCAGGCCATCTGCTGGAGTGTGCCGGACAGGTGACAGGCGGCTATTTTGCGGATCCGGGCTACAAGGATGTGCCGGATCTGTGGAAACTTGGATTCCCGCTCATTGAGATCGACGAGACAGGCGCATTTACCGTGACAAAAGTCGAGGGAAGTGGCGGACTGGTGAGTGTGGATACCTGTAAAGAGCAGATGATCTACGAAATCCACAACCCCAAGGCTTACCTGACCCCGGATGCAACAGCGGACTTTTCAAAGGTGACGTTCCGGCAGATCGGGGAAAACCAGGTTCGCGCCGAGCATGCGACAACGCATGGAAGACCGGAAACTTTGAAAGTGAGTGTCGGCTACAAGGACTGCTTCATCGGTGAGGGTGAAATTTCCTACGGCGGAAGCAACTGTATGGCACGGGCGGAGCTGGCGGCGGAGATTCTGGAGAAGCGGATTGAACTGACAGGCATCGAGCTGGAAGAGTACCGTACTGATTTTATCGGATGCAATTCCCTGTATCGTGATGCAATTTCCAAGGAGATCGGAAGTGGAACTCCGTGTGAAGTGCGTCTCCGCGCCGCAGGCAGAACGAAAGACCGGAAAAATGCCGTTCTGCTGGCAAACGAGGTGGAGGCTCTCTATACCAACGGTCCCGCAGGAGGCGGCGGAGCGGTGAAACGGGTGTCCGAGATTGTCTCGGTCTGCTCAATTTTTGTGCCGCGCGATGCAGTAGAAGCAAAAGTTACATTCCGGGAGGTATAAGGCGATGAAATTAAAAGAGATTGCACATGCAAGAACAGGCGATAAAGGCGAGATCTCCAATATTTCGGTGATCCCATATGATGAGAACAATTATGAAATGCTGAAAGAAAAAGTAACAGAAGCACGCGTAGCAGAATACTTCCGCGAAATCTGTCACGGAAAAGTAACCCGCTACGAACTGGACGGAATCCATGCGCTGAACTTTGTCCTCGACAAGACACTCGGCGGCGGTGTCACAAGATCGCTGGCGCTGGACAAACATGGAAAGACACTCGGCATGGCACTGCTGGAAATGGAGGTTTAGGGCAATGGCAGAAGATTTTATGGCGGCAGTGGTAAAACGCGTGGAGGAACAGTTTGCGAAAAGCGGCGTTTCCGAAAGCTGTGCAGCATTTGAAAGAAAAGACAGCCAGATCGAGATGCGCGATGGTGTGAAGCTGCATACAATCTATTATTTTCCAAGGGAAGGCGGATCAGGAGAAAACAAGAAATATCCCGTCATCCTGACTCGTACCTGCTATCCGGGCAACGACCGTATTCACCGTGCCTACGGTGAGGGACTGGCGCGCAGAGGCTATGTGTATGTCTACCAGTATTGCCGCGGCAGAGAGCAGTCGGAAGGAAAATGGGAGCCAAACATCAATGAGCGAAACGATGGCATTGACACCATGGATTACCTTGTGGAGCAGCCATGGTGCGAAATCTTAGGCTACTGGGGCCATTCCTACACAAGCATGACCGGCTGGGCGTTCGCTGATGCCGCGGAGGGGAAAGTTGCCGCAATGTTTCTGGAGGACTATGGAACGGACCGTTTTGTATCAGCCTACGAGAAGGGCTGCTTCCGCCACGATATCCTGACCGCATGGTCGATGGAAAATGCGGAAAAACCAGTGAATGCTGACTATCGTGAAAGCTGCCGTTATCTGCCGCAGATTGAAGTGGACGAGGCGCTGTGGGGACAGCGTGTTCCGTCCTACCGCGAATACATCACAAGCCCGAGCCCGGATGCGGCACTCTGGCAGACGGGCTGGTGGAAACAGTTGCGGGAAATTCCATCAAAAACGAAGGTTCCGATTTATCTTTTAAGCGGCTGGTACGATCATCACCACGGCAGCAGTATGAAAACGTGGGAGCGGCTGAACGAGGAGACGAAACAGCACAGCTGGCTGGAAATCGGTGCATGGAACCACTTTTTCCAGATTTGTCTTGAAGATAAAGAGGTGCTGCACCCGCAGAATGAAGAAATTCCAAAGATGCTGGAATGGTTTGAGCTGACGCTGAAACAAAAAGAAATCCCAACACAGCGGATCCGTGCCTATGAGATCGGCGCAGACCGGTGGATTGACATCGTGTCCGACGGACTGGGAGAAAAAGGAACTGCGGGAAGCATGACGCTGTATCTGGATGAGAAAACACTGCGGACAGACACGCCGGAACAGGAAAAAACGAGAAACTACACGTTTGACCCGGCCACTCCCGTCGAGAGCATCGGAGGAGAAGCCCTTCTGCATACGATGCCGCAGATCGGCAGTCATCTCCAGCCGGAACCGGACTATCGTGAGGATGTCCTGAGTTTTGTATCAGAACCGCTGGAAGAAACTTTCACGCTGAACGGAAAAGCTTCCGTCCGTCTGTTCGTGGAAAGTGATTGCGAGGATACGGCATTCACCGCTAAAATCATGGAGGTAACGCCGGAAGGAAAAGCGTACAACATTCGTTCCTCGATTGCAACATTGGAGCAGGGAAAAACGGAGGCTGGGGCCTATGAACCGGGCAGCGTGGCAGAGGTGCAGATTACTATGTGGAATATTGTATACACGATTCCAAAGGGTTCCCGCATTCGTGTAGATGTTTCCTCCTCCGACTTCCCGCAGTATCATGTTCACAGCAATCAGAAAGGGCTGTGGTCGGAAAAAACGGAAAATAAAATTGCCCATCAGACCATTCATATGGGGGGAGAAGCTGCTTCCTGCGTGATTTTGCCGCTGATGAAAAAACAGTGAGCCGTAACGGTAAAGCGGACATCGGGAAAAATCAAAAAGAAAAAGTAGCATAATCCATTCTTTTGTGATATAGTGGAAACACTATAGGTTTTGCGGTAAACCTAAAGAACGGCCCGCATCATAAAAACAAAATGAACAGGAGAAAAGCAATGGAGAAAAAGTGGTGGCACAAAACGGTTGGATACCAGATTTATCCGAAGAGTTTTCAGGATACTAACGGAGATGGAATCGGGGATCTGAAAGGCGTGATCCGTCATCTTGACAAAATAGAAAAGCTGGGAGCCAATGTCATCTGGCTCTGCCCGGTGTTTGCATCCCCGATGGTAGATAACGGATACGATATTTCCGATTACATGGATATCGACCCGTCGTTTGGAACGATGGAGGACATGAAGGAGCTGATCGCGGAGGCAAAAAAGCGCGGCATCCGCATCCTGATGGATCTTGTCGTGAATCATTCCTCTGACCGGCATGCGTGGTTTCAGGCGGCACTCAAAGATCCGTTTGGAAAGTACGGAAAGTATTATGTGTTCCGGGAAGGAAAAGACGGCAAAGAGCCGAACAACTGGCGGTCGATTTTTGGCGGCAGCGCATGGGAGAAAGTACCGGGATATGATAACCTGTATTACCTCCACATCTTCACAAAAGAGCAGCCGGATCTCAATTGGGAGAATCCCAAATTGCGGGAAGAAATTTATGAGATGATTTTAAAATGGATGGATCTGGGACTTGGCGGATTCCGTCTTGATGCGATCAGCCATCTGAAAAAGAATTATCAGTACACCAACCTTCCGCCGGATGGACCGGACGAGTACAATATGGCGTTCGAGTATTTCAACAATGTAGACGGTCTTGCCGATATCTTGTGTGAAATGAAGGAGCGCACCTTTGCGCCGACCGATGCGCTGACGATCGGAGAGTACGATCACATGGGACCGGAGGATGTGGAGGATGTGATTGGGGAAAACGGCAGTTTCTCGTCCGTTTTCGATTTTTGTCACACCCTCGACAATGTGCGTAACCCGAAATGGGGCAATACCGTGGCGTTGTTTGACGATTATCGCGATCAGCTTTTTGCGGCGCAGAAAATCGTGGATGGCCGCGGCATGCTCTGCAACTTTCTCGAAAACCATGACAAAACGCGCATCATCGACCGGTTCCTGATGCCGGAGGACCAGAACCGCTACAGCGAAAAGATGCTTCCGGTCACCAATTTCTTCCTGCCGGGTATTGTATTTCTGTATCAGGGACAGGAGATTGGCATGCGCGACAACCCGAAACAGTCTATTCAGGGATTCGTCGACAAACCGACCTTTGCTATTTACGACCGTCTGATTGCAGAAGGAAAAACGGATGCGGAAGCGCTCGAGCAGATCAACCGCGAGAGCCGCGAGCACAGCAGAACTCCGATGCAGTGGGATGCATCTGCCGAGGCGGGATTCACAACAGGTACGCCGTGGTTCCCGGTGAATAAAAACTATACGGAACTGAACTATGAGGCCGAGGAAAAAGATCCTGATTCCCTGCTGTGGTTTTACCGCAAAATGGTGGCAGTAAGACGACGTGAAGATCTGGAAGAAACCTTCCTCTACGGAACGCTGATTCCGGAATACGAGACGGTAAGCGGCGTTCTGGCGTACCGCAGGAAGGATGAGAAGAATAATATTCTGATCCTTACTACTTCTCTTGCGGATGGCATTACATTGCCATTTACAGACACAATCGAAGAAGTACTTCTGAATAACTATGACACCTGCGAGGCAGGCGAGGAAACGATCCGTCTGCAACCGTATCAGTGTCTGGTGCTGAAGGTGAAGGAATAATTGCAAAAACTAAAACAAAAACCGAAAAATTGGTCCCACAAAAGGAGAAGATCTTTTTGCGGGACCTTTTTTGTGGTACAATACAACAAAAAAATCTATCATGAGGTGTGAAATGGAAAGAGACAACAGAGACGAAGACATGATGCTGAAAGGAACAAAACAGGAAATGCCGGGATTCCGTTTTCGGCTACTCCGGCCGGAGAAGAAACGGGAACTGTGGAATCCGGATTTTGAACTTTTATTTCTGCTTCGTGGGAGTGGAAGAGTCAGCTACGAGGACGGGGAAGTTCACAATCTCCCGATGGGATCTATCTTTGCGATCAACCGGTTTCAGATCTGTGACCTGGATCTGGACGAAGACGGACTTGCTCTGTCGCTCTGCGTTTCAGCGGAGACGATTGATTCATTTCACATTAAGCTGCTGAAATGTGAAGTCAAATGTCAGTCGTTTTTTTATATGGAAGATCAGCAGGAAAAATTTGATTTGATCCGGCGGGATATGGCACGGATCTTTCTTGAGATGTACAAGAATAATGAGGAACAACCGATCTATATGAAAAGCCGTGTGACGGCGCTTCTGGAGGATCTGCTTTTTTACTTTACATCCGGGGAAAAGGTGGAACAGGGCCGGGGCGGAAGGGAACGCATTCAGCGGGCATCAGACTATATTCTGCAGCATTGCCGGGAAGAGATTACGCTGGAGGATCTGGCGGATCATCTTTATCTGAGCCGTGCCTATATTTCACGGAGCTTTCCGCAGTATTTCGGTGTATCATTTCGGGAGTACGTGACGCAGGTGCGCCTGGCGCATGCCGTACAGGAAATGCACAGCGGCGCAACGCTGACGGAGATTGCCTATCACAATGGATTTGTCAATGAGACGGCGATGATCCGCGCATTCCGCAAATACCGCGGTATGACACCGAGCGAATACCGGAAGCAGATGGAATATACAGTAAAACAGCGTGAAAAGAAAGGAAAAGAGCGGGAAGAGGCGGCGGGAGACCATGATATTTTCCAGAGTCTCCTGCAGTATGCAGCGGTCACGGAGCAGGAGATTGAGACGATAAATGAGAGTGCCGTTTCCGTGACAGCGGCAGTAAACGGACGGAAACCAAGAGTGGCAGGCCACTGGAAGCGCGTGATCAATGCTGGCTATGCGGCAAGTGTGCTGAACCGCGAGGTGCAGGATGAGCTGGAACAGCTGGTGCAGGAGCTCGGCTATGAGCTGATCCGCGTAAAAGGAATTCTTGATGATGATATGTGCGTACTTCGGCGGAATATGTGGGGCGAGATTCAGTTCTGCTGGAACTATATTGATGAGGTGATCGATTTCATCCTTTCCACGGGAGCGAAGCCGTTGCTGGAATTCGGCCATATGCCGTTGCTGCTGGCAAAAACAGACCCGGGAAGAACGATGCGTCCGGCGCTAAGCAGCTCTCCGCGAGATCTGGCTGAGTGGCGCATGCTGATCAAAAACCTGATGGAACATCTAAGGGAACGGTATGGAATCAACCAGATGCGGCGCTGGATTTTCAACCCGTGGATCAGCGGAGACGTGATCACGATTGATGGAGGAGATGAGTTCTTTGAGACGTGGAAAGCATCGTACGAGGAGATGAAACGTGTGAGCCCGGATCTTGTAACATGTCTTTCCTTTGGTCTTGGACCGGAGGAACATCTCAAAGCCTTTATCGAAACTATGAAGGAAAAGGAATGTGTGCCGGAAATTTTTGCATTCCGCTCGTTTGGCACGGTGATCTATGGAGAGGAAGAGGAGAAAATGAATCTGATCCAGAACAACGAGAGCGTCAATATGATTGTGAGCCGCGACCCGGATTTTCTGCGGAACCGCGGGGAGAAGGTAAAAGGTCTGCTGCAGAAGGCTGGGCTTGGTGCACTGCCGGTTCTGGTGGATGAGTGCAGCAGCAACATCTGGCAGAGGGATCTGTGCAACGATACCTGTTATAAAGCGGCATGGCTGTTTAAAAATCTTCTGGAAAATGAAGAGGCGCTGCAGGGAATTGCGTATTTCTCGGTCAATGACCGTTTGGATGAAGTATTTCCGGCGCGGGAAACGTATCATGGAGGTTTTGGGCTGTTCACGATGAACGGCATTCCAAAGGCGGTCTGCACTGCGCTGCGGCTGCTCGGCAGAATGGGATCTCGTCTGGTGAAGCGTGGGGACGGCTATTTTATCAGCACGGAGCCGGAGAAAAACCAAAGCCAGATTTACCTGTACAACTATGTTCACTACGATATGCTGTACCGCTACCGCCATGCCGTGAATATTTCCCGCACGGACCGTTACCGCGTATTCAATATGGGGGAAATCCGGACCTTTTCAGTGAAACTGACCGGACTGGAACCGGGAAAATATTGCCTGCGGCTGTATAAAGTGACAAAAGAGCACGGCAGCAGCTACGATGCGTGGGTGCGGATGGGAGCTCCGGAGCGGATGAACCGGATGGAGCGCGCGATGCTGTGCCACAGTGCGGACCCGGAATACCGTGTCTGGGAGCAGGAAACCGACCCGGAAGGCAGCCTCACGGTGCAGGAACGCCTGGAGCCGCACGAGACGGCGCTGATTGAGGTGGAGCAGATTCTGTAAAATCTTCAAAAAATTGCACTCGCGGTGGGAGAATACAGAGAAAGAGTGGAAAAAAAGCAACAATATAAGAAGATCTTGCGACAATTCGAGTAGAAAAGGACGAAAATATTGTTTATACTGAAAACAACATAAATGCTAAATTCTACAGAAAAGAGGTATTTCAAAATGGGGAAAATATTTGATTACGATGGCGTGCCGGTGCTGCATACCACATCCGGCGATTTAAAAGGTTATTTTTATGACGGTGTTTACATTTACAAAGGAATTCCGTATGCATACGCAGACCGTTTCCAGATGCCGGTTCCGTCCAAATGGGATGGCGTGAAGGATGCGACAAACTACGGCTTTGTATGCCCGCTTCAGAACCAAGATACACCGAACGGCGAGCTTATGGTTCCGCACCGCTACTGGCCGCAGGATGAGCACTGCCAGTCCTTAAATATCTGGACAAACAAACTTGATCCGGAAGCCAAAAAACCGGTTCTCGTATGGTTCCACGGCGGTGGATACGCAGCGGGATCTTCCATCGAGCAGGTTGCGTATGACGGCGTCAGCATCGCAAAGAAAGGTGATTCGATTCTTGTTTCTGTCAACCACAGACTGAATATTTTAGGATATCTGGATCTGTCTCCGTTTGGGGAAAAATACAAAAACTCCGCAAACGCAGGCCACGCCGATATGGTGGCAGCCCTGCAGTGGGTACATGACAATATTGCCCTGTTCGGCGGCGATCCGGAGAATGTAACCATTTTCGGCCAGTCCGGCGGCGGAATGAAGGTGATTGACCTGATGCAGATTCCATCAGCAGACGGCCTGTTCCAGAAAGGCCTTGTCATGAGCGGTGTTATGGAGGACGATCCGCTCGGCGCAGGAGAGAAAGACGGCACGGAGATTATTACGGCAATGATGAAAGCGCTCGGCTTTGACGATGTGGCTCAGCTGGAAACTGTACCGTATCCGCAGCTTGCTGCTGCATATGCAAAAGTGGCTCCGGCGATTGCACAGAGTGGCGGCTACATCGGCGGCGGCCCGAAAAAGGGCGATTACTTCTATGGAAATCCATTCGACGCAGGCTTCCGTGAGCATGCACATCAGATTCCGATGATGATCGGAACCGTATACGGCGAGTTCGCAACGTTTGCACCGGCAGCTTATGATAAGAACAAACTGACAGCGGAAGAGATTCTGGAAATCCTCAAAAAGGTTTATGGAGACAATGCCGAAAAGGTTCTGGACGCTTTCAAAGAAGCATATCCGGAGAAGAACGGCGTAGATGTTCTTGCCATCGACCGTGCAATGCGTGAGCCGACCGTAAAACTTGCCAAACTGTTCGCAAAAGGCGGCGGCAAAGCATATCTCTACAACTTCGCTCTGGAATTCCCGTTCCAGCACGGCAAGCCGGCATGGCACTGCTCCGATATCCCATATTTCTTCGGAAACGCAGATCTCGTAGAAATTTGTGGCATCCCGGATGTCAGCGATAAACTGGAAAGCGAAATCTTCGGAGCACTTCTTGCCTTCGCAAAGAACGGCACCCCGGATCATGCCGGACTCCCGCACTGGCCGGAAGTAGAAGCAGAGGATGCGGATACCATGGTGTTTGACCGCAAAACGGAAGTAAAACACAACTACGATGATAAAGTGTTTGCAGAGATCAACAAAGTTCTGAAACCATGGAGCTTTATGGACATGATGGCTGACAATATTCAGCATTAAAAAGAACGATTCGACGCGGCATAAGCGAAATCGGGATGGAGCTCTGAAATATTAAAAAATTAGAATAAAAAAACCGCCTGTTTGATTTGAAAAATAAAAAAATCAAACAGGCGGTTTTTTCTGAAAATTCGGTGCTTTCAATCACATCTAAAGTATTATTCTAACAGGGTCACGGAAGAAAAACCAGTAAAAAACAGATTGTACTGAAAAAAATACAATCTGTTTTGTTGACACACTTGAAAAAACATGATAATCTAGAAAATGCACTATTATGGCAAGATATGCCTAAAACCTTTTGTTCAGGCATGAGCGGTAATAAATATATTATAACACAAGGGGTGACAACGTCAATGGAGAAAAACAGAATACGTCCGATACCTACCGGAAAAAGTATGCGAATGAGTTACCAGAGACAAAAAGAAGTATTGGAAATGCCCAACTTGATTGAAGTCCAGAAGGATTCCTATGACTGGTTCCTGAGAAGCGGACTCAAGGAAGTCTTTGATGACATTTCACCAATCTCCGACTACGGCGGACGGCTGAGCCTTGAATTCGTAGACTTTACACTGTGTGAAGATGACGTAAAATACTCAATCGAAGAGTGTAAACAGCGTGACGCTACTTATGCGGCACCGTTAAAGGTAAAAGTAAGATTATATAATAAGGAAAAAGACGAGATCACAGAGCACGAAATTTTCATGGGTGATCTGCCGTTGATGACAGCAACAGGAACATTCGTTATCAATGGTGCAGAGCGAGTAATCGTCAGCCAGCTGGTACGTTCCCCTGGTATTTATTACGGCATCGCACATGATAAGCTCGGAAAGAGACTGTTCTCCTGTACCGTAATCCCGAACCGTGGAGCATGGCTGGAGTACGAGACCGATTCCAACGACGTCTTCTATGTCCGCGTAGACCGTACCAGAAAAGTTCCGATCACAGTCCTCATCCGTGCACTTGGAGTAAGCTCCAATGCAGAGATCGTAGAGCTGTTCGGTGAAGAGCCGAAGATTCTTGCAAGCTTCACCAAAGATACTTCCACCAACTATCAGGAAGGTCTTCTCGAGCTGTACAAGAAAATTCGTCCGGGCGAGCCTCTCGCAGTAGAAAATGCAGAGAGCCTCATCATGAGCATGTTCTTTGACCCGCGTCGCTATGACCTGGCAAAGGTAGGCCGTTATAAATTCAACAAGAAACTTGCACTGCGCAGCCGTATCCGCAACCAGATCCTCGCTGAGGATGTTGTAGATCCGTCCACCGGTGAAATCCTTGCAGAAAAAGGCACCACCGTTACTCTGGAACTCGCAGACAAGATTCAGAACGCAGCAGTACCGTATGTATGGATTCAGACAGAGGAGAGAAACGTAAAAGTTCTTTCCAACTTAATGGTAGATCTGAAAGCATGGGTAGATGTTGACGAGGAAGAACTTGGCATCAACGAGAAAGTATACTATCCGGTTCTGGAAAAGATCCTGGAGGAAAATACCGATATCGAAGAGATCAAACAGGCGATCAAACGTGACATTCACGACCTGATTCCGAAACATATCACAAAGGAAGATATTTTCGCTTCCATCAACTACAACATGCATCTGGAATACGGCGCAGGAAATGCCGATGATATCGACCACCTGGGCAACCGTAGAATCCGTGCCGTAGGTGAGCTGCTTCAGAACCAGTACCGCATCGGTCTGTCCCGTATGGAGCGTGTGGTACGTGAGCGTATGACAACACAGGACATCGACGGAATTTCTCCGCAGTCCCTGATCAATATCAAACCGGTTACAGCTGCGATCAAAGAGTTCTTCGGATCTTCCCAGCTGTCCCAGTTCATGGATCAGAATAACCCGCTTGGAGAGCTGACGCACAAGAGACGTCTTTCCGCCCTTGGACCTGGCGGTCTGTCCCGTGACCGTGCCGGATTCGAGGTTCGAGACGTACACTACTCCCATTACGGAAGAATGTGCCCGATCGAGACTCCTGAGGGACCGAACATCGGTCTTATCAACTCTCTGGCATCGTATGCGCGCATCAACGAGTATGGCTTCGTTGAGGCTCCATACAGAAGAATTGACAAATCAGATCCGAAAAATCCGCGTGTTACCGACGAAGTAGTCTACATGACCGCAGATGAAGAGGATAATTACCATGTAGCACAGGCAAATGAGCCGCTGGATGCAGAAGGACACTTCCTCAACAAGAACGTTTCCGGACGTTATCTGGATGAGACCCAGTCCTACGAGCCGCACATGTTTGATTACATGGACGTGTCTCCGAAGATGGTATTCTCCGTTGCTACGGCGCTGATCCCGTTCCTTCAGAACGACGATGCGAACCGTGCGCTGATGGGATCCAACATGCAGCGTCAGGCCGTACCGCTGATGATCACCGATGCTCCTGTAGTAGGAACCGGTATCGAAGCAAAAGCAGCCGTAGACTCCGGTGTCTGCGTCGTTGCAAAAAAAGCAGGAACCATTTCCTATTCCTGCTCCAACGAGATCCGCATGAACAATGATGACGGAACAAAAGATGTTTACCATCTGACCAAATTCATGCGAAGCAACCAGAGCAACTGCTACAACCAGAAACCGATCGTATTTAAAGGTGACCATGTAGAGGCCGGCGAAGTAATCGCAGACGGTCCGTCTACCTACCAGGGCGAGCTTGCTCTTGGTAAAAACCCGCTGATCGGATTTATGACCTGGGAAGGATATAACTACGAGGACGCCGTACTCTTAAGCGAGCGTCTGGTACAGGATGATGTTTACACTTCCATCCACATCGAGGAGTACGAGGCAGAGGCCCGTGACACCAAGCTTGGACCGGAAGAGATCACAAAAGACGTTCCGGGCGTCGGCGATGAAGCCTTAAAAGACCTGGACGAGCGTGGAATCATCCGCATCGGTGCAGAGGTACGTGCCGGTGATATTCTGGTCGGAAAAGTAACTCCGAAGGGAGAAACCGAGCTGACCGCAGAGGAGCGTCTGCTCCGTGCCATCTTTGGCGAGAAAGCAAGAGAAGTACGTGATACTTCCCTGAAAGTACCGCACGGTGAGTATGGTATCATCGTGGACGCCAAAGTATTTACCCGTGAAAACGGCGACGAACTTTCTCCTGGAGTAAACCAGGCAGTCCGCATCTACATCGCACAGAAGAGAAAAATCTCTGTCGGCGATAAGATGGCTGGTCGTCACGGAAACAAGGGTGTCGTTTCCCGTGTACTTCCGGTAGAGGATATGCCGTTCCTGCCGAACGGACGTCCGCTGGACATCGTGCTGAATCCTCTGGGTGTGCCGTCCCGTATGAACATCGGACAGGTGCTGGAGATCCACCTGAGCCTTGCAGCAGCAGCGCTTGGATTTAACGTATCCACCCCGATTTTCGACGGCGCAAACGAGAAAGATATTCAGGATACCCTGGAACTGGCAAACGATTATGTAAACATGGAATGGGATGCATTCTCCGAGAAATATAAAGATGTTCTGCTTCCGGAAGTATATCAGTACTTGGAAGAGCACCTGGATCACAGAGAACTGTGGAAGGGCGTTGATATCGCAAGAGACGGTAAGGTACAGCTCCGCGATGGACGTACTGGTGAGCCGTTTGATGGAAGAACCACCATCGGACACATGCATTACCTGAAACTGCATCACCTGGTAGACGATAAGATCCATGCACGTTCTACCGGCCCATACTCCCTCGTTACACAGCAGCCGCTGGGTGGTAAAGCTCAGTTCGGTGGACAGCGTTTCGGAGAGATGGAGGTTTGGGCTCTTGAGGCGTACGGTGCATCCTACACGCTGCAGGAGATCCTGACTGTGAAGTCTGACGATGTGGTTGGCCGTGTGAAGACATACGAAGCCATCATCAAGGGCGACAATATTCCGGAGCCTGGTATTCCGGAATCCTTCAAAGTATTGTTGAAAGAGCTGCAGTCCCTGGCACTCGATGTCCGCGTACTGCGTGATGACAATACCGAAGTTAAAATTATGGAATCAGTTGATTACGGTGATACCAACCTGAACCACATCATCGAGGGAGACCGTTACTCTGACAGAGAGGACGAGAGATTTGGTGACTATGGATTCTCCAAGAAAGAATTTGACGGAGAAGAAATGGTAGATGTGGAAGAGGATGAAGAAGAAGACTCTTATCTTGATCTGGATGAAAGTTCAGATGATGACATGTAACTTGTAGATCTTCGCTTTGCGAGGAAAGGGGTAATCAAATGCCAGAAACAGCAAAAAAAGAAAATTACCAGATGAGCTTTGATGCCATCAAAATAGGACTTGCCTCCCCGGAGAAAATCCGGGAGTGGTCCCATGGCGAGGTAAAAAAACCGGAGACCATCAACTACAGAACGCTGAAACCGGAAAAAGACGGTCTGTTCTGTGAAAGAATCTTCGGACCAAGCAAAGACTGGGAGTGCCATTGCGGTAAATATAAGAAAATTCGCTACAAAGGCGTAATCTGCGACCGATGCGGCGTAGAAGTAACAAAATCCAGTGTGCGCCGTGAGCGTATGGGACACATTGAGCTGGCAGCTCCGGTATCCCACATCTGGTATTTCAAAGGAATTCCGTCCCGTATGGGACTGATCCTGGATCTGTCTCCGAGAACTCTGGAAAAGGTTCTGTATTTCGCAAACTACATCGTTCTTGATGCAGGCGATACCAAATTACAGTACAAACAGGTTCTGACCGAGAAAGAATACCAGGATGCCAGAGAGGAGTTCGGAAACAGCTTCCGTGCAGGTATGGGTGCGGAATCCATCAAAGAGCTTCTGATGGCAATCGATCTGGAAAAAGAGTCTGCTGAATTAAAGGCAGGTCTTAAAGATTCTACCGGACAGAAGAGAGCCCGCATCATCAAGAGACTTGAGGTTGTTGAGGCATTCCGTGAGTCCGGAAACCGTCCGGAGTGGATGATCCTCGATGCGGTTCCGGTTATTCCGCCGGATCTGCGTCCTATGGTACAGCTCGACGGCGGACGTTTCGCAACATCCGACCTGAATGATCTGTATCGCCGTATCATCAACCGTAACAACCGTCTGAAGAGACTGCTGGAGCTCGGTGCACCGGATATCATCGTGCGCAACGAGAAACGTATGCTCCAGGAGGCAGTTGATGCCCTGATCGACAACGGCCGCCGCGGCCGTCCGGTAACCGGTCCTGGAAATCGTCCTCTGAAATCTCTGTCCGATATGCTGAAAGGTAAATCCGGCCGTTTCCGTCAGAACCTTCTTGGTAAACGTGTTGACTACTCCGGCCGTTCTGTTATCGTCGTAGGACCGGAACTGAAGATTTACCAGTGCGGTCTGCCGAAAGAAATGGCAATCGAGCTGTTTAAACCGTTCGTTATGAAAGAGCTGGTTTCCAACGGCACTGCACATAACATCAAAAATGCAAAGAAAATGGTCGAGAAACTCGAGCCGCAGGTATGGGACGTTCTCGAGGACGTCATCAAAGAGCATCCGGTTATGCTGAACCGTGCTCCTACCCTGCATCGTCTGGGTATCCAGGCGTTCGAGCCGATTCTGGTAGAAGGTAAAGCGATTAAGCTGCACCCGCTGGTTTGTACCGCATTCAACGCCGACTTCGACGGTGACCAGATGGCTGTCCATCTGCCGCTGTCTGTAGAAGCGCAGGCAGAGTGCCGTTTCATGCTTCTTTCTCCGAACAACCTGCTGAAACCGTCCGATGGTGGTCCGGTAGCCGTTCCTTCCCAGGATATGGTTCTTGGTATCTACTATCTGACACAGGAGCGTCCGGGCGAGAAGGGCGAAGGAAGCTTCTTCCGCGATATGAACGAAGCCATCCTGGCATACGAGAACGGATACATTACCCTGCAGACCAAGATTACCATCCGCTGCGAAAAAGAGATGGAAGATGGTACTGTAATGCAGCAGAACGTAAGTTCCACACTCGGAAGATTCCTCTTCAATGAGATTCTGCCGCAGGATCTGGGATACGTAGACCGTACGGTTCCGGGTAACGAGCTTGCGCTTGAGGTTGATTTCCTCGTTGCAAAGAAACAGCTGAAACAGATTCTGGAAAAAGTCATCAATACACACGGAGCTACCAAAACCGCAGAGGTTCTGGACTATATCAAGGCAACCGGATATAAATACTCCACCCGTGCAGCCATGACCGTATCCATTTCCGATATGACCGTGCCGCCGCAGAAGCCGGAGATGCTCGCCGAAGCACAGGCAACGGTAGACAAGATTACAAGAAACTTCAAACGTGGTCTGATTACAGACGAAGAGCGTTACAAAGAGGTTGTAGATACATGGAAGAAGACCGACGATGCGCTGACAAAAGCACTGCTCGACGGACTGGATAAATACAATAACATCTTCATGATGGCTGACTCCGGAGCCCGTGGTTCCGATAAGCAGATCAAACAGCTGGCCGGTATGCGAGGACTGATGGCCGATACAACCGGACACACCATCGAGCTGCCGATCAAGTCAAACTTCCGTGAAGGTCTTCAGGTACTGGAATACTTCATGTCCGCACATGGAGCACGAAAAGGTATGTCCGATACCGCGCTTCGTACCGCCGACTCCGGTTACCTGACCCGTCGTCTGGTAGACGTTTCTCAGGACCTGATCATCCGTGAAATCGACTGTGCCGAGGGCAAGGACGAAATTCCGGGTATGTGGGTCAGCGAGTTCACAGACGGAAAAGAGCAGATCGAGAGTCTGCAGGATCGTATCACAGGCCGTTTCTCCTGCGAGACGATCAAAGACAAGGACGGCAACGTCATTGTAAAAGCAAACCATATGATCACCCCGAAACGTGCTGCCCGTGTCATCAAAGACGGCATCAACGAGAACGGTGAGCATTATACAAAAGTAAAAATCCGTACCATTCTTACCTGCCGTTCCGGTAACGGAATCTGCGCAAAATGCTATGGTGCCAACATGGCAACCGGCGAGGCAGTACAGGTTGGTGAGTCTGTCGGAATTATCGCAGCACAGTCGATCGGTGAGCCTGGTACACAGCTGACCATGCGTACCTTCCATACCGGTGGTGTTGCCGGTGGAGATATCACACAGGGTCTTCCTCGTGTCGAGGAGCTTTTCGAGGCAAGAAAGCCGAAAGGACTTGCCATCATCACCGAAATCGCCGGTGTTGCACAGATCAAAGACACCAAGAAGAAACGCGAAATCGTTGTTACCAATCCGGAAGACGGCGTATCCAAGACATACCTGATCCCTTACGGATCCCGTATTAAGATCGCAGACGGAACTGTTCTGGAAGCCGGAGACGAGCTGACCGAAGGTTCTGTCAACCCGCACGATATCCTGAAGATCAAAGGTGTACGTGCCGTTCAGGATTACATGATCCGCGAGGTACAGAGAGTTTACCGTCTGCAGGGTGTAGAAATCAACGATAAGCATATCGAGGTTATCGTTCGCCAGATGCTGAAGAAGATCCGCATCGAGGAGAACGGAGATACCGAATTCCTTCCGGGCGACATGGTAGACTTCCTGGATTACGACGAGACCAACAAAGCTCTGATCGCAGAAGGCAAAGAGCCGGCAGAAGGAAAACAGGTACTGCTTGGTATCACCAAAGCATCCCTGGCATCCGATTCCTTCCTGTCCGCAGCATCCTTCCAGGAGACCACCAAGGTTCTGACCGACGCTGCTATCAAGGGTAAGGTTGACCATCTGGTAGGCCTGAAAGAGAACGTTATCATCGGTAAACCGATCCCGGCCGGTACCGGTATGAAGTGTTACAGCAACATTCATCTGAATACCGACAGCATGATCGAGGAAGAAGAGGACGAGGATCTGATTCTGACCGAAGATCTTGAGGACGATGCTCCGGCAGCTCCGATGGCAGAAGCTCCGGTTGAAGAGCCGTCAGCTGAAGAGGAAGAGCCGATGCTCGACTTCGACTTTGAGGAAATGATTCCGTCAAAGAATGATACCGAGGAGTAAACCCTTCAACAAATAATAGCAAGGATTCTCCCACCTCTATAGGTGGTGAGATGAATTGCAAATAAGAAAGTTAACGGCAGTGGCGGGCGGAGAGAAATCGGTATCCCCCACTGACATGAGGCAAACCACAGTCAGCATTCTGCTGACATGTCAGACTCTGTGAAATTACCGACTGTGGATTGAAACAAGGTTAAAAAATAAATATGTCATTTGTGAAAAGCAGAGAATTTTCGGTTCGCCGGGGTCTCTGCTTTCCTTGTGTTTTCGGGAGCATTTTGTTACAATGGAGACAGAAAAGAGGGAAGCCTATGTGGATAAAAAAATTACCTGGCATCGTGGCAAATGCGGCGGTACTGATTCTGGATATATTTGTGATTCTGATGATTGCAGCGCTGTTTCTCCACCAGCAAACGGCGGGAGAGCGTGTGAAAGAGACGATTACGCGTTTTTCCACGACATCGGAGGAGTATTATTCCGAGGGAGAGGCATACAGCCAGAAGAGCGACCGGGTGCATACGTATGCGGTGAAAGAACAGTCTAAATAAGAGGAAAAGATGAGGTAAACTATGCTCCAGAAGTGGAAAAGAAAAGGAAAAAGATTCCGCCATGTGGAAAAAGACGGAGAAGAAACGATGGAGCTTTCTGTGAAAATACGGGCGGCAAAATTTCGTGATCTGCCGATGAGTCTGCGGATTCTGATCGTGAATCTCAGTCTGTTTCTGATTCTGTGCGCCGTATTTTTTATGGCGGGCGCGTATTTGTATGCACCGCAGGCGGCAGGACGGAATTACATGGAAGCATGCCTGGCAGGAGACTGGAACAGTGCATACGATGTATGCCAGTTCCCGGACAGCACGTTTCTGTCGCGGAAGAACTACGTCAATGCAATGACCTGGAAAGCAAAACAGGACGGCACTGACGGGCAGGAAACACCGGAGATCAAGAGCTTTTTCATGCGCAGAAAACAGAATCTTGAGACCGGGGAAAACAGGATTTATACTGTGCGGTACACGTTAAAAGGCGTGAGCGACTCGCAGGAAGAAACATTGGAGATCGCCGCCGGGGATACCGTAAAATGGAACTTCAAAGAGTGGTACGTTGTGCCGAAAGACAGCTGCGTGACGGATGTCGAAATCACCGTCCCGGCGGATGCCTCGTTCTATCTGGACGGCGTGCAGGTCGGGAAAAAGTATTTAAAAGAGACGGCAGATAACGTCAGCATCTACAAAATCCCGTATCTCTTCCTCGGCGGCCACACCATTGAACTGACCGAAAAACAGAAAGACCCATACCGCGAGATCATCCTCGTGCAGGACAACAGCAGCATGGAATTCCTGCCGGATTTAAAACTCAACGATTCCATCGGCAAAACCATCGCCGACCGCGCAGAAGAGTCCCTGGACAAGGTATTCACAGCCGCAGCCGCCGGAAAATCCTTCAGCACCATCAAAAACGAATTTTCCGTCGACACCGCCGTACAGAAAACCGCCAAAGAACAGTACCAGCAGCTCTGCGATGCCTACCTGAACAGCGACACCAACACCGGAATCACCAGCATCACCGTGAGCAGCGTCTCCACAACCGTAACCAACGAATCCAACCAGATGAAGATCGAAACCAACGTGACCGCTGCGATCGAGCGACGAACCCGTTTCCTCCATTTCTTCCGCAAAACCAAAATAGAGACCGTCACCTGGAAACTCGAGTCCGTTGTGACGCTGGAAAACGAAAAATGGGTGATGGGCAGCGATTTCCTGAAGGGCGTTGAGCTGTCGAAGTGATTTTGAGAAAACGGTTGATATTTCTGAGAACTCTGCGTACAATAGAAATACCAAGAGAGAAATCTCTTCCTAAAATAGGACATGAGGCATAAGGTGTTTGCTTCCGTTGTTCTGGCAACGTTAAAACTTTGCAGTTACTCTTAAGCAGAGAGGATAATCAGGCTGGACAGGTGAAAGACCTGTGATTTGGTGGCAAAGCACCAGAAAGAAACCAGGTTTTTTAAAAGAGAGTGACAAAGAGTGATTTTGTATCCGCTTTTACCATGGGTGCAGAGTCACTCTTTTTTTGTGACAAGATGTTAAGAAACGATAAACATTAATTTACCAGAAGTGGAAAAATGTAAGAATTTGTGCCTTGCATCTTAGGTCAGATCACGTTATGATAGTAAGTAGAAAAATGTCGAAAAACGTTTGTGTTACGATGGAAGAAAGTTCCGCAAAGGGGCGGGACGATGGAGTATAAACAGATCATATGGAAAGAAAATCATTGAAACAGAGAAGAAAGCAGATGCGCCGCAGACAGATGATGCAGAAAGTATCACGGATTTCCCTGTGTGTGGTAATCGGCCTTCTTTTTCTTGCGCTTATCTGGAAATTTGCGGGAGCGCAGCTTGCGAAAAAAGGAATTGTACTGAGTAATGACACAGCCGCAAAGACGGTGAGCGAGACGGCGCCGGAGGCGGAGGACGGATCGGGAAATGCGGGAATTAAGAAGCTTGCGGAGACCACGCCGCCGAATGAGACGCCGGGATGGCAGTACAGCTCGTCGGGCTGGTGGTACGCAACGGATGCCACAACGTACTACGTCAACGGCTGGGCAGATATCGACGGAAACCAGTACCATTTTGATTCCAATGGTTACATGGCGACCGGCTGGAAAGCGATCGGCGGAAAAGGCTGTTACTTTGATGACCAGGGTGTTTACCAGCCAGACCGCAACGGCTCGATGATGGTAGCCCTGACCTTTGATGACGGCCCAGGCGTCTATACCAGCACGCTTCTCGATACGCTGGAGCAGTACGGGGCACAGGCGACGTTCTTTATGCTCGGCAGCAATGTGGAAAAATACGGTGCAGATGTGATCCCGCGCATGGCGGCGATCGGCTGTGAGCTTGGAAACCACTCCTATGCGCATCCGAATATGAAAGAACTGAGCACCGACGACGGCCTTGCCCAGTTCCAGATGACGGATGATCTGATCGCCCAGTACAACAACGGACAGGGTGCAACTGTCATCCGTTTCCCGTATGGAAACAGCACCGATGAACTGCTCGCATCTATCGGCCGCCCGAGCATCATGTGGGATGTCGATACCCTGGACTGGCAGACAAAAAATGTACAGGCAAACATCAGCGCCGTTCTCGACAGTGTAAGCCCGGGAGACATTATCCTGATGCATGATATCCACGAGACGACCGTAGAATCGTGTGCAACGATCGTGCCGGAGCTGATCAACCGCGGGTATGAGCTTGTCACGATTCATACTCTTGCAGCGGCAAACGGCGTGGATCTTGCAGCGGGAGAGACGTATTACGGCTTCCATGGCGGAACGACAAACGAATAGAAAACAGAATAGAAAAACGACAAAGAACCGCCGGTTTACTCTCAAATCAAGAGTGAACCGGCGGTTCTTATGTCATTTTATGAAAATTTATTTCATTGCCGCTCTCTTACGAAGTCTGGAATCCAGCTCTTTCTTACGGATACGTAAGGAAACCGGAGTAACCTCAAGAAGCTCGTCCTTGTCGATGAAGTCCAGAGCCTGCTCCAGGGAAAGGATTCTCGGCGGAGTCAGACGCAGTGCCTCGTCGGAAGAAGAAGTACGGGTGTTGGTCAGGTGCTTCGTCTTGCAGACGTTCAGCTCGATATCCTCGGCCTTACCGTTCTGTCCGATAACCATACCGGCGTAAACCTTCTCGCCAGGTCCGATGAACAGAGTACCGCGCTCCTGTGCGGAGTACAGACCGTAGGTAACGGACTCGCCTGCCTCGAAAGCGATCAGGGAACCCTGTTTGCGGTATTCGATGTCGCCCTTGTACGGTGCGTAATCTTCAAACTCGGTGTTCAGGATACCCGTTCCTTTGGTGGAGGTCATGAAGATTCCACGGAAACCAATCAGGCCTCGTGCCGGGATTTCGAACTCCAGACGGGTGGAACCATCGCTTGCGCGGCTCATGCCGTGAAGCTCGCCTTTACGCTCGCTGAGGAGCTGGATGACAGTACCGGAGAACTCATCCGGAACGTCAACGTATGCGATTTCCATTGGCTCGAGTTTGCGTCCGCGCTCGTCCTCTTTGTAGATAACCTCTGCCTTACTTACTGCGAACTCATATCCTTCACGGCGCATGTTTTCGATCAGGACGGACAGATGCAGCTCACCACGGCCGGAAACCTTGAAGCAGTCTGCGGAATCAGTCTCCTCAACGCGGAGAGAAACGTCAGTGTTCAGCTCACGCATCAGACGATCACGCAGGTGGCGGGAAGTTACGTATTTACCTTCTTTACCGGCCAGCGGGCTGTCGTTTACGATGAAGTTCATGGAAATAGTCGGCTCGGAGATTTTCTGGAACGGGATGGAAACCGGGTTGTCCAGATCGCCGCAGAGAGTATCTCCGATGTGGATATCCGGGATACCGGAAACAGCAACGATAGAACCGATGCCTGCCTCAGTAACCTCTACTTTTTTCAGTCCGTCAAATTCATACAGTTTGCTGACCTTTACTTTTTTCTTCTTGGTCAGATCGTGGTGGTTGACCAGCATAACGTCCTGGTTCACGCGGATCGTTCCGTTTTCAACTTTGCCGACACCGATACGTCCAACGTATTCGTTGTAGTCGATGGTACTGATCAGAAGCTGTGTGCCAGCTTCCGGATCACCGGTCGGAGCCGGGATGTATTTCAGGATGGTCTCGAACAGAGGAGTCATATCCTTCGGGGTATCGTTCAGATCGAGTACCGCATGACCCATCTTTGCGGATGCGTACAGGAACGGGCAGTCAAGCTGCTCATCGGATGCATCGAGGTCCATCAGAAGCTCAAGAACTTCATCGATTACTTCATCCGGGCGTGCCTCCGGGCGGTCAATCTTGTTGATGCAGACGATGACGGACAGATCCAGCTCGAGTGCTTTTTTCAGCACGAATTTGGTCTGCGGCATAGCGCCCTCAAAAGCGTCTACGACCAGAATAACGCCGTCTACCATTTTCAGAACTCGCTCAACCTCGCCGCCGAAGTCCGCATGGCCCGGGGTGTCGATGATGTTGATTTTCGTTCCCTTGTAGTAAACTGCTGTATTTTTGGAAAGAATGGTGATTCCACGCTCACGCTCGATATCGTTCGAGTCCATGACACGTTCCTGAACCTCCTGGTTGGCACGGAAGACACCGCTCTGTTTCAGAAGCTCGTCTACCAGTGTGGTTTTACCATGATCGACATGGGCGATGATGGCAACGTTTCTTACATCTTCTCTCGTTGTTTTCATTTCTTCATTCCTCTTCCTATGGTTTGACCCTGCCGGGTTCAATTTTTCAAAATTTCAAGCCGGCCGGGAATGTTTATCACAGCACAAAGGCAGGTGCCTTGCCGTTTTGTCTCTGCTGGATGCCTGCCTATCTGAACTATTATAGCACAGAACAGAGAAAAAAAACAGGGAAGATGTGACATTTTTTGTATTGCAATGGTAGAAAATACGAAGCATGTGGTGCGGTTTTTACAGAAACATATACAAAAAATTGGGCAGAATGCTGATTTGAATAGAAATAAAAAAATCTGGAAAAAAGTGGTTCTGAAAAAGAAATGTGGTTCATACATTAGGATTATAGATCAGCAAAGTACCGATCAGAAATCAATATTCAGAAAGAAAAGACAAAGGAAGGGGATTTTCATTATGGCAGACAAGATGATTGAAAACAATCAGGTGGTTATCATGGGAGAGATTGTCTCCCCGTTCACATTCAGCCATCAGGTATTTGGAGAGGGATTTTACCTCGTCGATGTGATGGTCAAGCGGTTGAGTGAATCGCAGGACATCATTCCGGTGATGGTCTCCGAGCGGCTGGTGGACGTATCACAGGATTACCAGGGTGAGTGGATCTGCATCAGCGGTCAGTTCCGGTCCTACAACCGCCACGAGGAGAAGAAGAACCGTCTGGTACTCTCCGTATTTGCGCGGGAATTAAGCTTCGTGGAGGAAGAGGACGATTCCGTCAAATCCAACCAGATTTACCTCGATGGATACATATGTAAACCGCCGGTCTACCGGAAAACACCTCTGGGAAGAGAGATCGCCGACCTTCTGATCGCGGTCAACCGTCCGTATGGAAAATCAGATTATATCCCGTGCATCTGCTGGGGACGGAATGCGCGGTATGCCTCTGCGTTTGCCGTGGGCGGCCACGTTCTCATCTGGGGACGGATCCAGAGCCGGGAATATATGAAGCGGCTGAGCGAGACGGAAATGGAAAAGCGGACTGCATATGAGGTTTCGGTGAGCAAGCTGGAATATAGTGAGAGTTAAAGCGCGATCCGCTGTTGACAAGAAAATTTAATGATGCTATAGTAAAAGCAGAACTGAAGTGGATAGAGGTCGCATTACTTCAAGAGTACCTTTTCGGATGCCTCAGCAGCAAAAGAAGAAGAGGAAAAGGGAAGAATGCCGAAGGACATCCGGCGCTGAACCGGTATGCTCCTGGGCGCAGGTTGAAAAAATCTGCGACTGTCATCGAGAGATGGAGAGCTATCTGATCATAGATACTGCGTATGTGTGAATTTGGAGGCGATCTTATCTGGGATGAGGCGCCTCTTTTTTAAACGGAAAGTGAAATTTTCCGTGGGAGATAAGCTCCGGCGACTGATTTCTTATGGTTTTATCTGACACAACATACAGGAGGAAAAGAGAATGTCTATTTTTAAAGGTGCAGCTGTTGCAATTATCACACCGATGACCGAAACACAGGAAGTGAATTACGAAAAACTCGGAGAACTGATTGAGGAGCAGATCGCCGGCGGAACCGACGCCATCGTTATCTGCGGAACCACCGGTGAGGCTTCGACCCTGTCCCATGAGGAGCATCTGGATGCCATCAAATATACCGTGGAAAAAGTAAATCACAGAATCCCGGTAATTGCAGGAACCGGCTCCAACAGCACGGAGACAGCAATTTATCTGTCTCAGGAAGCAGAAAAATACGGCGTGGACGGACTTCTTCTCGTTTCTCCGTATTACAATAAAGCAACACAGAAGGGCCTGATTGCACACTTTACCGCAATCGCAGACAGCGTCAAAGTGCCGGTCATCCTTTACAACATTCAGGGCAGAACCGGCGTAAACATTGCACCGGAAACGATCGTCTATCTGTTCAACAACGTTGAGAATATCGTTGCAGTCAAAGAGGCTTCCGGAAACATTTCCCAGGTCGCAAAAATTATGCAGCTGACCGATGGAAAGATCGATCTGTACTCCGGAAACGACGATCAGGTTGTGCCGATCCTTTCCCTTGGCGGAAGCGGTGTAATCTCCGTTCTTTCCAACGTAGCACCGCGTGAGACCCACGACATGGTACAGAAATTCCTCGACGGCGATGTGGCCGGATCCAGAGAAATCCAGCTGAGAGCACTGCCGCTCATCGATGCGCTGTTCTGCGAAGTAAACCCGATTCCGGTAAAAGCAGCGCTGAACCTGATGGGCAAAGAGGTTGGCCCGCTTCGTCTGCCGCTGACCGAGATGGAGCCGCAGAACCAGGAGCGCCTGGCAAAGGCTATGAAAGATTTTGGAATCAAACTGGCTTAAGTTAAGAATACACGAAGTAAAGAAGGAAAAAGACAATGGTTAAAATTATTATGCATGGCTGCAACGGCCATATGGGACAGGTCATCACCGGCCTGGTAAAAGAAGATGCAAATGCAGAAATCATAGCCGGAATCGATATGAACGACAACGGCCAGAACGATTATCCGGTATTCAAAAGCCTGGCAGAATGCGATGTTCCGGCAGACGTAGTCGTTGACTTTTCTTCCTACAAGGCAGCCGACGCACTGCTCGATGCCTGCAAGGAGAAAAAACTTCCACTCGTCCTCTGCACCACAGGCCTCACCGAGGATCAGCTCAAAAAAGTGCAGGAGACCAGCAAAGAAATCCCGGTTCTCCGCTCTGCAAATATGTCCCTTGGTGTGAATACGCTGATGAAACTGGTACAGGCAGCTGCAAAAGTGCTTGCCGAAGCAGGCTTTGATATGGAAATCGTGGAGAAACACCACAAACTGAAATGCGATGCCCCGAGCGGAACCGCCATCGCCCTGGCTGACAGCCTGAATGAGGCAATGGACAACCAGTACCACTATGTTTATGACAGAAGCCAGCGCCACGAGCAGCGTGATCCGAAGGAAATCGGAATCTCTGCCGTACGCGGCGGCACGATCGTCGGAGATCACGATGTCATCTTCGCAGGACCGGACGAGGTTGTTATCCTTTCCCACAGGGCATATTCCAAAGGAGTTTTCGGAAAAGGAGCTGTAGAGGCTGCAAAATTCCTGGCTGGAAAACCGGCTGGCATGTATGACATGCAGGATGTCATTGCTGCGAAATAAGGCAGAAACAGGGAAAAAGTGAATAGAAACCAGAAAGTGCGCAACGAAAATGCGAAACGTTGCGCACTTTTTCTTTTCTTACAACGGGATTTTCGGAATTGAGGAAGTTATTTTGCAGAATATTTGGCAGAATACACAAGAAAAAATACGGAATATCAAAAGAGAACGTGAAAATCGCAAACGGTAATGGAAAAATCAATGCGCAACAAGGTAAAACGCTAAAGTTGCGCATTTTGCACAAAAAATAGTAAAACAGTATATTTCGACAAGAAATATCTTATAAAAACTGCGAATTGTAAACAATATGCCGAAATGATATGATAATGGCACAAAGAAAAATAAAGAGTTGAGCAACAAAAAAGTTGCGCAAACAAGAAAGGGAATGAGAAGATGAAAAAGAATGGTTGGAAAGGGTTTTGCAAAAAGCTCTACAAGTACCGGGTATTTCTTCTGATGCTTGCACCGGCAGTAATTTATACCCTGATTTTTTCCTACTACCCGATGACAGGAATTGTAATGGCATTCAAAAAATACTCCTACGCAGGAGGTATCTGGGGAAGCCCGTGGAACGGATTTGATAACTTCAAGTTCTTCTTTAAATCAGGACAGGCCGGACTCGTTACCAGAAATACCGTGCTGTATAATCTGGCATTTATTGCGATCAACACGACGATGCAGATTGCCGTTGCCGTGCTTCTGACCGAGATCCGCAACAAACATTACCGTAAGATCACACAGTCGCTGATGTTTCTGCCGTATTTCATTTCCTGGGTTATCGTAGGAGTTATGGCATTCAATATTTTCAGTTCCGACTACGGTTTTCTAAACCGACTGATTGAAACCTTCGGTGGAACACCAATCAAGTTTTACACGACACCAAAGGCATGGCCGTTTATCCTTGTCTTCTTTAATGTATGGAAGGGAATCGGATACGGTTCTGTTATGTACCTGGCAGCGATTATGGGAATTGACACTTCGATTTATGAAGCAGCCCGCATCGACGGAGCAAACGTGTTCCAGCGAATTTTCAAAGTAACAATCCCGATGATCATGCCGACCACAATCATCCTGCTTCTGCTATCCGTCGGAGGCATCTTCAAAGGAAACTTTGATATGTTCTACAACCTGGTTGGAAGTAACGGTCTTCTGTACAACTACACCGATGTAATTGATACCCTGACGTTCCGTGCCTTAATCAGCAGCAACGACTTCGGAATGTCCGCAGCTGTTGGTCTGTATCAGTCGGTACTGTGCTTTATCACTGTCGTAATCGTAAACAAACTGGTTGGTCTTTATGATAAAGACTACACCTTATTCTAGGAGGGATGAAAAGTGGGATCTTCCAGTCATACAAGTAAAATCAAAAGAGGAAAAGATGCGGTTGCACTTGATATCATCGCGTACGGATTCTGCGGAATCATCGCGCTGGTCTGCCTCGTTCCTTTCATCATGATCGTATCCGGCTCGTTTTCTTCGGAATCGGCCATTATCCAGAACGGTTTCAGCCTTCTGCCGCAGGATTTCAGCCTGGAGGCATACAAAACCGTATTTAAAGATCCTATGGTTGTCTTCCGCGCATACGGCACGACCATCGGTCTGACCATCGTCGGAACGGTACTTGGTCTGCTGCTGCAGACTATGACAGCTTATGTACTGTCACGTAAGGAGTTTGAGTGGAGAAATCAGTTTTCGTTTTTCTTCTACTTTACCACTTTGTTTTCCGGCGGTCTTGTTCCGTACTACGTACTGATGACACAGACCCTGAATCTGCGGGACAGCTACCTTGCACTGCTCCTTCCGCTGCTGTTCAGCGTATACAACCTTCTGATCATGAAGAGTTACATCGTGGGACTTCCGGATTCTCTGATTGAAGCGGCCAAGATTGATGGCTGCGGCGAGTTCCGTATTCTGTTCCGGATTGTAATGCCGCTGATCAAACCGGCACTTGCTACCGTGGGCCTCTTCATTGCACTGGCTTATTGGAATGACTGGTACAATGCGATGCTGTATATCAAAGACACGAACAAGTATCCGCTGCAGTATTTCCTGTATCAGCAGGTTAATGATATTGAGGCATATAAAAAGCTTCTTGCAAACAACGCCGCAGGCTCTGCCGTCAGCGCAATCTCATTGCCGACCCAGTCCCTGAAAATGGCACTTACCATTGTAGTAACCGGCCCGATCGTTCTGGCATATCCGCTGGTACAGAAATACTTTGTACAGGGTATCACAATCGGAGCAGTCAAAGGCTGATACAAATCATGTTAATTTAACTGAATCAAGTAAGTCCCCTGTTTCCATTGCGAAAAGCAATAAGCAGGCGGGTGGGGACTTGCTTGTATCAGGAGGAGTGCAAGCTCCTTCTGATAAACTGCGGAGCAGTTATTCGGTTATGAGCAAGTAGCAAAGCGGATTGCGAATATCCGCTTGAATTACACATTATATTTATGAAGGAGGTTCTTTATGAAAAAGAGCACAAAAAAACTGGTATCTGTATTACTTGCATCCGCAATGGCAGCCGGCATGCTGGCAGGATGCGGTTCCGGCAACGGAAAGGGAAGCACGGGCGACAGCAAAAGCAGCTCCGCAGCTTCCGGCACATCGGGAGACAACCTGAGTGCAGACACTTCGGAGCATGTCGATCTGACGATGTATCTGATCGGCGACCGTACCCCGGATTTTGATGAGGTTTACGCCAAAATCAATGAGATTCTGGAAGAGAAGCTGAACTGCTCTCTGAACGTAGAATTCCTTTCCTGGGGCGAGCATGACACGAAATATTCCCTGCTGTTCTCCTCACAGGAAGATTTTGACCTGATCTTTACCGCATCGAGCTGGTGCCATTACGAGCAGACCGTTTCCCTCGGCGGATTTGCACCGCTTTCTGAGGACTTTATCAAAACGTATGCACCGGATATCTGGGAGGTTGTTCCGGAAATGGCATGGGAGCAGGCAAAGATTGACGGACAAATCTACATGGTTCCGAGCTATGCCAACGAGTTTGGTCAGGAAGTTCTGGCAGTGCGCGGTGACCTGATGGAAAAATACGGTATGGATGATATTACATCCTGGGATGACCTGATGAAGTTCTACAAAGCATGTGCAGCAGACGGTATCTATGCAAGTCAGGGCGGACCGTGGTATCCATTCTTCCAGTCCCAGGGCTATTCCACAACGGGCGGAGCACCGAAGGGCGGCGAGCTGATTCTGTATCATACCCAGGATCCGAAAGATCTTGAATTCCAGTACATCGGTGAATGGGATGCGTTCCGTGAGTACTGCCAGGAGATGAAAGACCTGGTAGACGCCGGAGCATGGTCCAGCGACGTATTAAACAGCAGCGATGAGAGACAGACCGGACTTCTGACCGGAAGAACAGCAAGCATGAGCTGGAATCTCGGAACCTGTCTTACCTACGGAAAACAGGCAAATGAGGAACATCCGGATTGGAATGTAACGATGGTAGACCCGAACAAAAACCTGTCGAAAAAAGTAAACTCTTACATCAACAACGGTGTTGCCATCAACGCAAACAGTAAAAACAAAGAGAGAGCCATGATGGTATTAAATGAATTCTACACCAACCCGGATGTTTACGATCTGGCTATGCTCGGTATCGAAGGAAAGCACTGGGAAGCAGTCGGTGATGATCAGTACAAAGTTATTGATGAGAGCGGCTATGGTGTAGCAAGTAACTGCAACTGGGGATGGAACAACTGCACCATCCAGAGAGAGGAATATCTTGAGAACAGAACGGCTCTGGACGACAAGTATGAAAGCATCAAAGATGCCTTCAACAACAACATCAAAGAAGATCATGTTTACGACGGATTTAACTTTGATTCCAGCAATGTAAGTACACAGTTTGCAGCAGTAGAGGCAGCCATCGACAATTATTATAACCCGCTGATCAACGGTCTCGTTGACGATGTGGACGCTTCCATCGATGCCATGAACGCAGCTATGGACAGCGCCGGAATCCAGGATATTCTGGATGAGATGAACCGTCAGGCAGCAGAGTATGTAGCGGAGAAAGAAGAAAAATAAAACAGTAAAATAAAACAGGGAATGGACGCGCTGGTCTGCCAGAAGCTCCGGCGCGGCCGTTCCTTCTTTTAGAGATCAAGTGATGGTTCAAAAAGCTTTGAGGGATGACTTGATTTCTAACAGCATTCGTATTAAATATAAAAATATAGGAATTTTTCAAATTTAACAGAAAGTGACAGGGTATTTTTATGACACTGGAGGAAATTGCAAAAGAGATAGGGGTATCAAAAAGTACCGTTTCCCGTGCACTGTCCGGTAAGGGCAGAATCGGAGAGAAGACCAGAAACCGGATTCTCGAGGTGGCAAAACGGGGAGAAGAGCGGGAGGAGATGGCGCGGACCCGAACGGTGACGCACAACATCGGCGTGGTACTGCCTTCAGACGTTTATTATGGAAGCGGTGTTTATTTCCAGAACTGTCTGCTCGGCGTCTGCGAATCGGCATCGATGCTCGGGTACAATGTGCTGATTACGACGAGCAACGCGCATGATATTTCAGAGCTGCAGTCGCTGGTGGAGTCGAACCGGGTGGATGGTATGCTCCTGACACGTGCGCTTGAGGATGACCGTGCGCTGCAGTATTTAAGTCAGGCAAATTTCCCGACAGCACTGACGGGAACATGCCGGTATGACAACATTATCCAGGTGGATACCGACAATGAGGGTGCGGCAGAGAAAATGACAACGCTGCTGATCGGAAAGGGATTCCGCAGATTTGCGTTTCTTGTCAAGGATATGAGCTATAACGTAGACCGCAAGCGTCACGAAGGTTTCTGCCGGGCGCTGATTAAAAATGGAATTTCCGAGAAGGATCAGCTTTTCTACAATGGTTCGATCCGTATGGAGTTTCTGGATGCGATCATTGAAAATATTATATCCAAAAAAGTGGAATGCATCATCTGTGGCGACGACGAGATTTGTACGATGGTGATGTCCCGGCTCCAGGCGGAAGGCTATCGAATTCCCAAGGACGTCGCGATTGCTTCGCTCTACAACAGCACCAATCTGGACTGCTATTCCCCTGCAGTTACAGCAGTCAGTGTGGCAGCATCCCAGATGGGAGGCACAGCCGTGCGTCAGCTGATCCAGCGGCTCCGAGGGGAAAATTATGAGAAGAAGACGATGCTGGATTACGACATTTTATTCCGAAAATCGACAAACTAACGTAGCAGGGAGGACAGAACAATGGAATTTCAGAAGGGAATGGATCTATCTTTTATACCGGAGCTGGAAGATGCCGGAGTACAGGTGAAGGACTTTGACGGAACTGTTATGGATCCGCTGGATCTCGTTCAGAAATACGGGGTAAATTCCGTACGGCTCCGTATTTGGAATGCGCCGGAGCATGTCAGGGAGTCCGGCGGATACTGCAGCTATGCGCATACACTGGCGATGGCAAAACGGATCCGGGCACATGGCATGAGCTTTATGCTGGATTTCCATTATTCTGATTTCTGGGCGGATCCCGGTCAGCAGAGAAAGCCGAAAGATTGGGAAAACTTAAGCTTTAAAGAATTAAAAGAGGCTGTTTTTTCTTATACAAGAGATACGCTGACGGCATTAAAAGAGGAGGACGTTCTGCCGGATATTGTTCAGATCGGAAATGAGATCCGAAGCGGCCTTCTGTTTCCGGACGGAGAGCTGCCGGATTATACAAAAATGGTACAGCTTGTAAATGCCGGAATCCGCGGTGCGCGGGCTGCAGCCGGAAAAGATGAGATGCAGGTTATGATCCATCTCGACCAGGGCGGACGGTATTTCTATCTGAAAGAGTGGTTTGACTGTTCCTTTGAGGCAGGACTCGAGGATTTTGACCTGATCGGACTTTCCTATTATCCATTCTGGCACGGCACTTTCACGGATCTGAAAGAGACAATGACGAAGCTGATCCAGGATTGCAAAAAGCCGATTATGGTCGTTGAGACGGCGCATGCATGGAGAAAGAGTGCGCATGGGTTTATCGATGAACAGCAGGAAAAAATCGCAGGATTTCCGGCGACGCCTGCCGGACAGAAGCAGGTGCTGGATCTGGTTGCCAATATCGTTGCTTCGCTGCCGGATGAAATGGGGCAGGGTATCTATTACTGGGAACCGATCTGTGTTCCGAAAGACGGTGAGGGCGGCTGGTCGGAAAATATGGGTCTGCTGGAGGAGAAGGGAACCATCATGGAGGGCATTCGTTCTTTCCTGTTTACACGGAATGATGCCTGTCCGGAAAAACCGGCCAAGATTTACGAGCCGGAGCCAATGACCGTAGTAAAAGACGAAGCATGCGGTCTGCCGGAGATGCTCCCGGTTTTGCTGTATGACGGAATGGTGGAGCAGCGGCGGGTAAACTGGAACGAAGTGCCGGACACACGCGTGACAGGCGAATATGATGTGACAGGAAATGTGGAAGGTGTTCCGTTTGCTGCACATGCGAAGATCTGCGTGGTGGAAGAGCTGCCGGAGGCGGAGAATCTGTTGCTCGATGTCGGCTGGGAAGACGGCCTGGCGCGCTGGAACGTAGAAAAATCCGAGGATGCCGTTGCAGTACAGCTGTTTCCGGAGTTTGTCGATCCGTTCCCAGCTCCGCCGGTGAATGCGGTACGCGTAGAAGCACCGAAAAACTTTACGTTTTCGATCTGCCAGACGGTAAAGGTACAGGAGGCAGGAACGTATACATTATCTGTTGCCTTTCAGGGAACCGATACAACAAATGTGGATGTGCGGCTGTTCCTCAATACGGAAGAGGGAAAAGAAGAGACTGTGATTCATCCGACAGAACATGCATGGACCGGCTACAAAGTGACATGCGAAATCAGAAAACCGCAGGAAGTCACTGCCGGAATCCGAATTTCATCGCCGCCGATGTACGGCATGATGCGGAATTTCTGTCTGCAGACAGTAAAAAGAGAGGGACAATAAGACGATGAGAGCAGAGTACAGCTATTGCAGGGATTATCTGATTAAAAATGGAAAACCGTGGTTTCCGGTGATGGGCGAAATGCATTACAGTCGGTACCGCAAAGAGTGGTGGGAGGAATCACTGCGCAAAATAAAGGCGGGCGGAGTTTCTGTCGTCTCGGCCTATGTGATCTGGATTCACCACGAGGAAGAGGAAAATGTGTTTGATTTTGAAGGATGCCGGGATATCGGAACGTTTGTAAGACTGTGCCGGAAAGTCGGACTGTCGGTATTCTTGCGTATCGGACCGTTTGTGCACGGGGAAGTGCGGAACGGCGGATTCCCGGACTGGATCATCGAGAGAGAGAAAGAGGGCATGGCGATCCGCTGTAACAACGAGGAATATCTTGGCTATGTCAGACGGTTCTGGAAAAAGGTTTATGCGCAGGTCGATGGATGCATGGAAAAGGACGGCGGTCCGGTGATCGGTATTCAGATCGAGAATGAGTACGGCCACGTCGGCGGTCTGCAGGGACCGGAGGGCGAGGCGCATATCCGCACATTGACAGCAATGGCAAAGGAAATTGGCTTTGATGTGCCGCTGTACACGGCGACCGGTTGGGGCGGAGCCTGCATCGGCGATCTGCTTCCGGTCATGGGCGGCTACTGTGAAGCACCATGGGATCAGAGAACGTGCGAGATTGAGCCGAACGCAAACTTTGTGTTCAGCCACACAAGGAACGATGCACTGATTGCGTGTGATCATCATGTGGAAAATGCAAACAGTTACAACGAGGAGGATTTTCCGTTTTTGACGGCAGAACTTGGAGGCGGGCTTCAGGTTACCATGCACAGAAGACCGGTGGCGAAGGGATGCGATGTCGGAGCGATGTCTACCGTAAAAATGGGAAGTGGAGCAGGGCTGCTCGGCTACTATATGTACCACGGCGGCAGCAATCCGAAGGGAAAACTGTCCACCCTGCAGGAGAGCCGCGCGACAGGATATCTGAACGACCTGCCGGAGATCAATTACGATTTCAACGCGCCGATCCGGCAGTACGGAACAATCTCGGACAGCTATCGGGAGATCAAGCTGCTGGCGCTGTTTTTGAATGATTTTGGCGAGGATATGGCCTCACTTCGGTCTGAAATTCCAACGATAAGGATTCTGCCGGGAGATATGCACACGGTTCGGACAGCGTGCCGTCACGATGCGGACCATGGATACGTCTTTTTTAACAATTACCAGAGAAGATGGAAGATGGATGATCATCCACAGGTGAAACTGGAGGGACTCCTGGATGGAAAGGCGAGCGTGGGATTTCCGGCATTTGACCTGAAAGAGGGAATGTATGGATTTTTTCCGTACAATATGAAACTAAACGATGCGGTTCTTCACACGGCACTTGCCACACCGCTCTGCGTTTTACATACGAAAAAGGGAGATGCGTTCGTATTTTACGGTGATCTCGACCCGCAGATTCAGTGGGAGGGCGATGCGCGCGCAGAACTCTGCCTGATTTCCCGGCAGGAGGCGCTGAATGCATGGAAGGTGCATCTGGATCAGGATTATCTCGTTCTTTCCGAAAATTATGTCTGGGAAGAAAACGGTGAGCTTGTTGTGACAGGCAGTGGAAAAACCATGATCGCTGTGTATCCGGCAGTGGAAAAAGGCATTGTGGATTTCAAAGAGTGTGGAAAAAGAGGAAACTTTACGCTGTATGAGCGTATTTACAAAGCACAGGAGCCGGAGGCAGAGCTTGTCTGCAAAGAGCAGGATAAAGAGAAAGCAGTATACGAACTGAAGCTTGCTTATCCGGGCGAAAAAAATTATCACGATGCGTTTGCTTTTCTGACCTGGTACGGAAACCGTATGGAAGTGTTTGATGGGGAAGAGAAAATCAACGATTATTTCTATACCGGTCAGGAGGCCCTGTTAAGCCTTGGCTATTTTGAGTTTCCGGAGAAACTGAAACTCGTTGTCTATCCTCTGCATCCGGGTGATCCGATTTTTCTGGAAAAGCAGCCGGATGCAGCGGATGGATGTGCCTGCAAAATTGAGAAGCTGCACGTGGAGACGATATTTCGATGAACAGAGAAAGGAAAACGAACATGAACCAGAGTGGATTTATCTATGGAGGGGATTATAACCCGGAGCAGTGGCTTGCGATGCCGGAAATTCTGGAGCAGGATATCGAATATATGAAGGAGGCGCATATCAACGAGGTGACGCTTGGTGTCTTTTCCTGGTCTGTGCTCGAGCCGGAGGAGGGTGTATACCACCTGGAATGGCTGGAAAAGATCATGGATCAGCTGTATAAGAATGAGATTTCAGTAATTCTCTCGACACCGTCTGCAGCACGCCCGAAGTGGCTTGCAGACAAATACCCGGAGGTACTGCGCGTAAACGCGGACCGCACGAAAAATCTGTTCGGCGGACGCCATAATCACTGTTATACTTCGCCGGTTTACCGGGAAAAGGTGGGGAAAATTGATCGCCTGCTGAGCGAGAAGTTTGGAAAGCACCCGGCGGTAAAAATGTGGCACATTTCGAATGAACTGAGTGGAGAATGCCATTGCCCGCTCTGCCAGAAGGCATTTCAGGGGTGGCTGAAGAAAAAATATGAGACGATTGATGCATTGAATATGTCGTGGAATACAACGTTCTGGAGCCATTCGTATCAGAATTTTGAGCAGATTGAGAGTCCGTCCCCAAAGGGTGAGATGGGGCTTCACGGACTGAATCTTGACTGGAAACGGTTTGTGACAGATCAGACAGCAGACTTTGTTGCCTGGGAAAAAGCAGCGATCCGCGCGGGCGGTTCCGAACTTCCGGTGACAATCAACATGATGTATGATTTCCAGGGACTGAATTATCATAAGTTCAAGGATCTGATTGATGTGGTGTCATGGGATAATTATCCGACCTGGCACAAGGAAGCAGAAGAGGTGACTGCGCTTGATGCGGCACTGCAGCACGATTTTATGCGGAGTTTGATGAAAAAACCGTTCCTTCTGATGGAGTCCTGCCCGACAAGCACGAACTGGCAGAGTGTCAGCAAGCTGAAACGGCCTGGGCTTTTAAAGGCGGCATCGCTGCAGGCAGTGGCGCATGGTTCCGACAGTGTCCAGTATTTCCAGATCCGCCAGAGCCGCGGTGCGAGCGAGAAGTTCCACGGGGCGGTCATTGACCACTACGGCGGAAAGGATACGCGCGTGTTCCGTGAGGTGACAGAGACGGGCGAGGCGCTTTTGGATCTGGCGCAGATTGCGGGAAGCACGACGAAGGCACAGGCTGCAATTTTGCATGACTGCGAAAGCCGCTGGGCCATGGAGGATGCGCAGGGACCACGGAATATGGGACTGCATTACATGAATACCGTGAAGAAAGTATATGGCGGTCTTCGGAAACTGGGTGTGAATGTGGATTTCCTTGATATGGAGGAGAGTCTTTCCGGCTACCGGATTGTCTTTGCACCGATGCTGTATCTGTTTCGGGCCGGAATTGAGGAAAAAATCCGGAATTTCGTGGCAGACGGCGGCACCTTTGTGATGACATACTGGTCGGGAGTTGTGGATGAAAACGACCTCTGTTTCCTCGGCGGAACCCCGCACGGACTGATGGATGTATTCGGCCTGCGGAGCACCGAGCTGGACGCATTGTATGATCAGGATGTGAATGCGGGTGTGGGAGAAGGAAAGACATATGAAATCCGAAATTTCTGCGACCTGGTAAAAACGAACGGTGCCGAAACGCTGCTGGCATACCGTGACGATTTCTATGCGGGATATCCGGCACTGACGAAAAATGTATTTGGAGAGGGCGAGGCGTATTATGTCTGCGCAGATTTTGAACAGGCATTTTACGATGACTTCTGCCGGAAATTGGCAGAAGAAAAAGGCCTGGAACGCGCGGCAGCCGAAATCCCGGAAGGGCTCGATGTTGCAACAAGGGAGGATGAGAAATACAAGTATCTGTTTGTACAGAACTACGGAGCTGAACCGGCTGCATTTCCGATGGATACGGAAACATACCAGCCGATGACGGGAGAGTATGATGGAGTGGTCAGAAGATTTGAGACGGTTGTGTTTCGAAAAGAAAAATAGAAGTTAGGGAATAGAAACAGACGGCAGGCTGTGTGTGAGTACACAGCCTGCCGTCTTTTGAATGGACGGTTATTTCAGTTCCTGTTCCGCCTTTTTCCAGACCTCTTCGTCCAGATCGGTCAGTGCCAGTGCATCGGCGAGTTCACGCACTCGTTTTACGGTGAGATAAAAATAATTCACGCCGCAGGTCAATGTCCGTTTTAAGGAACGGGCAAGGACACTGCCATGCGTTTCCAGCCCGGCGCGGTCGAATTCGGCGAGGTAGCCTTCGAGATCGTAGGGAATCTGAAAACATTCGATCTGCCATGTGCTGTTTTCCAGCGTCAGAATCGCGAAATGGGCATGGCCGCCGACTCCATCAAGCGCAAGCCCAAGGGAACCGGGATTCAGGTATGTTTTTCCGGCATATTCTCTTTGCTCCTGCTTGTGGCTGTGCCCGCCGAGCAGGATTGCGGCATCGAGATTTTCCAGATGGGACAGCAAAAGCTCCGGATGCAGACCGAAATTCCCACGGAGTTCTCCGGGCGCGCCGTGACAGAGACGAAGTGCCGGGAAGAGAGATTCGCGGCAGGTATCCGGTATGATTTCTTCCTGCGGAACAAAAACAGGAATCAGCCGGCCTGACTCATGCATTTTTCCGATCAGAACTCCGTCTGTCGGCAGCTGTTCGAAAAATTCCAGATCCTGTCCGGTAAGATTCCGAAACGTATAATCCAAAAGTCCGCTTGTCGAGGAACCTGCCTTCCAGTTCTGCGGATGCCGGAGATTTTCCAGCAGATATTCTTCCCTGTTTCCCCGCACCAGATAGCAGGGAAACTCCTCCTGCATTTCGCGAAGCACTCTCATCATCCGTTGCGGAAAAGGCCCGTCTGTTACAAAATCTCCCAGCCCGATGATACCGTCGATCTCCTGACTGCGAAGAAATGCCAGCACCTTTGCGAGCGCATAATAATTCCCGTGAAGATCACTGATTACTGCTAATTTCATGTGTCGTCCTTTCTGTGATATTGAGTCAAAAGGTGTTTTGTCCCAACATCTCTCTATATCAAAATTATAAAATGCGAGATACTGTTTCGATTTTATCAGATGGAGAGAAAGAACGCAATTTAAAAACCTGCTGACAGAAAAAGCATGTTGTGATAAGATCAAAGGCAGAGAGTTTCGAATATCTTTACTGTCGGAGGGAATGTATGATTAATCGGGAAGACATGCTGGAGCTGACGAGGAGGATGACGCCGGCGCGGACTTCGTTTGTGCGGATGGCGGGTTGCTATACGGATTCGGATGGGGAGTATGACGGCAGTTTCAACATTCATTTTCTGAAACTGTCCGGTTCGGAAAAGGCCAGGAATCTGGCGATTGCCAAGAAAATTCCGTTTGCGGAATCGAATGAGAAGCTGCGGGAATACCGTTTTCCGGAAACATCCCAGGGGCCGGGCAGTATCTGGCAGATGCTGATGGCGCTGCGGGAATGCGGACTGAAGAACGATGCGCTGTTGGAAACGTTCTATGATATCCTGATCGAAGGATTGCAGATTCACGGGGCTTATGCCATTTACATGTTTTATGACCGGTATGATATTCCTGCAAAGGCTTCCGATAAAGAGCGCCTGGGGGAATCCGAGGAGATGTTCCCCTATCTGATCTGCGCTGTCTGCCCGCTGGTTGGAGAATACGAGCCGGGAAATCCTATCTGTGGATTCCTGTTCCCTGCCTTTGTGGACCGGAGCGGAGATCTGGAACGGGTTGATATTTATGCAGAGCGTGCAGCGTGGGGCGATCAGATGGCCAGCATTCTTGGCGCGAAGGGCAGAAAATTCAGATGCGGTCTGTAAAAGAAAAAATCAAAAGTGACGGATCAAACCAGGTGCTGATGTGCCTGGCAGTAAAAAAACTTCCCGGCGAACCTGCATATATCGTTCGCCAAGGGAAGTTTTTTAGATACGGGAGCAGCAGAAGTGCATATTTACTGTGCCATCCCCGCTCCATTCTGTGTAGTTGCTCCGTTTTCCTGCGGATTCTGCGTCTCATTGTCGCTGCCGCTTACCACATCGTCCACCGCGCGGCCGACATCCTCAACGCCCTCACCGACACCACGGGTCACATCTTCAGCGGCGTCGCCGACATCATCTCCAAGGGTATTTCTATCCCCGGTATTTGTACCGTTCGTACCGTTGGCATTCCCATCGGTGCCCTCCGTCACATCATTTACATTGTCGTTTGACGGCATCTCTGTCGTATTGACATCGTTTCTGTTATCCGTCTGTCCCATGTCGCTCTCCGTGTTGGTATTGCCATTTCCGGTGTCGTTCGTGGTGTTGTTTCCACAGGCCGTCATCCCGGCCAGTAATACCGCCAATGCCAGCGTCATACACACTCTTCTGATTTTTCTCATCTTCAAAATCTCCTTTCCCTAACAGTGTCTGGACAGTTGCTAGTATTTGAAAAATGCCGGAAAATATACGGAAAAAAGAGGCTTTTGGAAATCTTGACAAAGGAAGAAAAAAACACTAAAACAAAAAGTACGAAAACGGACTAAAAACGAAAACAGGATATATCGAAATGGAAGTCAATCCGGCAAACCGGCGGGAAAAAATCATCAGTCTGACTGAAACGGGAAAACAGTATGCGAGAGAGCTGGTTCTTCCGCTGTTTCAGTCCGAGGAGGAAGCTGCGGCGCAGTTTACGGAGCAGGAGATGACAGAAGCAATCCGGATGCAGGAAAAATTTGCCGACGCACTGGCAAAGAGTATGGAGGAAAAGGTATCCATAGTTCACAATCTGTCCGCTTCGTGATATGATAACAGCAGAATTCGAAAAGGAGAGAAAGAGAATGAAAGAAGAACTGAAGAAATCCCTTCGCACCTACGGCGCCCTGCTGCTGCTCGGTGTGACCGGCGTTCCGCTCGGTGCGGCAGTCGGTCTGATTGAGGCGCTGTTCTGCCGTCTGCTTTTGAAAGTCACGGCTGTTCGCGTGGCACATCTTTTCTGGTGTCTGCCGTTTCTCGCTATGGCAGGTCTTGTGATCGTGGCAGTCAATCAGAAATTCGGTGGCAGGGGAAAAGGAGGCATGAGTCTGATTTTTGATGTAGCGTATGAAGAGGAGACAGAGCTTCCGCTTCGCATGATTCCGCTGGCAATGCTCTCAACGGCGTTGACGCATCTGTTCGGTGGAAGTGCCGGCCGCGAGGGCGTTGCCGTTCAGATCGGTGCTGTGTTTTCCTATTTTGCCGGCAAAAAATTACCGTTTAAAAACGCGCCCGGTATCTTTCTGGTAACCGGTATGGCCGCCGGCTTTGCGGGCATGTTCGGAACGCCGATTGCAGCTGTGATCTTTGCGGTAGAGGTGCTCGCTGCGGGTGAAATGCGGTACGAGGCACTGCTTCCGGCGTTTACCGCATCTTTCTCTGCGAGCGCTGTAGCTTCCCTGCTTGGAATCCGCAAAGAAAATCTGGCTGTCCACATCAGCGAAAGCCTGACACCGTTCCTGCTGGTGCGTCTGATTACACTTGGTATTATTTTTGGAATCACAGGCGGCCTCTTCGCCTGGTGCTTAAAGCACACGAAAAAATATCTCGGCGAAAAAATCAAAAATCCGCTGGTGCGTGTTTTCTCCATCGGTGTTATCCTTAGCATTCTGTTCCTGCTTCTGTACCGCGGACGGTATTGCGGCTTTGGAACGAATCTGGTGGAAGCGGTATTTCATGGGGAAAAGGTATATGCATATGACTGGGCGCTGAAATTTATCCTGACAATTCTGACGCTGTCCGCCGGGTTTCAGGGCGGCGAGGTAACACCGCTGTTTACCATCGGAGCAACCCTGGGAGCAGTCCTTGGCAATCTGTTCGGTATTCCGGTGGAGCTTTCCGCGGCGCTTGGCTATGCGGCGGTTTTTGGCGGCGGAACCAACACCTTACTGGCGGCTATTTTCATTGGCGGCGAGATTTTTGGCTACGATTATCTGCCATATTTCTTTATTGTCTGCACCGCGGCCTACGTATTCAACCGCAACAGCTCGATCTATTCCCGCCAGAAACTGACGAAATACAGCTGCTGATAACAGAAACGTCACAAAGTTATCACACACCGTTACGTGTTACAGTTCACTGGTGCCCAGCGAACTGTAACATTCGCAACCCTCATTTAAAGTTTTGCTTCGCAAAAGGAGGGTTGCTCACACCTGAAACATGTTCTTACGCAGCGAAACAGCAAGTGTTTCACTGCTGGGTGAACAGTAACGGTTACGTTACGATACGGGTTGACGCGTTTCCGGGAATGAGGTTATACTAGAGGTATCATATACGAAAAAGGAGTAACGAATTATGAAAGGTATCGTACTTGCCGGAGGTTCCGGCACACGTCTTTATCCGTTAACTATGGTAACATCGAAACAGCTTCTCCCGATCTATGACAAGCCGATGATCTATTATCCGCTGTCTGTTCTTATGAATGCAGGCATCCGCGACATCCTGATCATCTCCACCCCGCAGGACACCCCGCGTTTCGAGGCACTGCTCGGTGACGGCCATCAGTTCGGTGTACAGCTTTCCTACAAGGTACAGCCAAGCCCGGACGGACTGGCACAGGCCTTCATCATCGGCGAGGAGTTCATCGGGGATGATTCCGTTGCCATGGTGCTCGGCGACAACATCTTCTTCGGACACGGTCTGAACAAACGCCTGAAAGCAGCAGTAGAAAACGCTGAGACCGGAAAAGGCGCAACCGTATTCGGCTATTATGTAGATGATCCGGAGCGTTTCGGGATCGTAGAATTTGACTCCGAGGGAAAAGCCATCTCCATCGAAGAGAAACCGGAGAAACCGAAATCAAACTATTGCGTTACAGGTCTGTACTTTTATGACAACAAAGTCGTAGAGTATGCAAAAAACCTGAAACCGTCACCGCGCGGAGAACTTGAGATCACCGACCTGAACCGGATCTATCTGGAAGACGGCAGCCTGAACGTTGAGCTTCTCGGACAGGGCTTCACCTGGCTGGATACCGGTACACATGAGAGTCTGGTAGAGGCAACCAACTTCGTAAAAACCATCGAGACGCATCAGCACCGCAAGATTGCGTGCCTCGAGGAGATCGGTTACCTGAACGGCTGGATCGGCAAAGACCAGCTTCTGACCGACATCGAGCCACTGAAGAAAAATCAGTACGGCCAGTATCTGATGGATGTGATGAACGGAAAATATATCGACAAATAAAAGCGAACAGCGTTGAAGAAAACTGCCCCGGAAGAAAAATCCGGGGCAGTTTTTGAAAAAAGTGCTTGACCATGACATAACGTCATCCTTTATACTCATGGTACAAACAGAAAATCAGACTGAAAAACAAGAGACAGACAAAACATAACGATAACAAAATCAGAAAAAAGGAGAACCATTATGAGAGTATTTGTAACAGGTGTAAAAGGCCAGCTCGGCCATGACGTCATGAATGAACTTGCAAAACGCGGTCATGAAGGAATCGGCGTTGATATTGAAGAAATGGATATCACCGATGCAGAAAGCGTAAGAAAAGTCATTACCGAAGCAAATCCGGATGTCGTAATCCACTGTGCAGCATGGACCGCTGTAGACCTTGCTGAGGATGATGACAAAAAAGAAAAAGTACATCAGGTCAATGCAGTCGGAACCGAGAACATCGCAAAAGTCTGCCATGACCTTGACTGCAAAATGATCTACATCTCCACCGACTACGTATTCGACGGCCAGGGTACCCGCCCGTGGGAGCCGGATGATGAGCGTCATCCGCTGAACGTATACGGCCAGACGAAATACGAGGGAGAGCTCGCGGTAGAGAAATGGGTGAAAAAATTCTACATCGTCCGCATCGCATGGGTATTCGGCGTGAACGGAAAGAACTTCATCAAGACCATGCTGAACCTTGGAAAGACACACGATCATCTGACTGTTGTAGATGATCAGGTAGGAAGCCCGACCTACACCTACGACCTGTCCCGCCTGCTTGTTGACATGGCAGAGAAAGAGAACTACGGCCGCTACCATGCAACAAACGAGGGACTCTGCTCCTGGTATGAGTTCGCCTGCGAGATTTTCAAACAGGCCGCTGAGATCGATCCGGCTTACGGAAAAGTAAGTGTATCACCGGTAAGCTCTGACCAGTACCCGGCAAAAGCAAAACGTCCGTCCAACAGCCGCATGAGCAAAGAGAAACTGACCGAGAACGGATTCGAAAAACTGCCGACCTGGCAGGATGCGCTGCACAGATATCTGCGCGAGATCGAATTCTGATAGCAAACCCCGAAAATAACGCAAGTTTCTGAGATTGCTATAAACATTTCCAATAGGCGGAGCCCCAGGTAAAACGGGGGCTCCTTTTTCTTATGCCAAACCCATGCATTCAACAGGGAGAATGCCCTTTTTTCTTTTGTGAATATTGACAGAAAATGCCGTTAAAATTCTCACATTGGATCCGGGTATTTCTGTTGACATTTGAACATGCAATTGCCATTATGAAAGCAGAATCTTTACGTATCCGGCAGGGGGCAGGAACGTGAAGATGACAAAAGAAGGCATGGGGGATGAAGCAATGAAAAAGAGTCTGTTTTACCGGGCAAAAAAGATGCCGCCATCTGCGCAGATCATGCTGCTGTTTGCCGTCGAGGGTGTATTTCTGCAATATATCACATCGATCAACGGTTTCGGCCTGAATCTGTATGCGACAAACATGGGTGCAACCGACAGTCAGATCGGCATTATCCAGATGGTGCCGAACATTGTAGCGTGTGCAGCACTGCTGCCGCTTGGAATTCTGGCGGATCGTCTGAAGTCGACAAAGACGATACCGATGCTTACGCTTCTTGTGATGTGTGCCGGCTATGCATTTCTTGGAAGTGTACCGGCACTCGGCGAGAGACGTATGGAGCTGTTTTTTGTATCACTGGCATTTACTGCGGGGGCACTTGCTATTTACAATGCGCAGTGGCAGGCAATGTTCGGTGCTGCGGTTTCACTGCGGCAGCGAAACGATGTCTATGCCTTTCGGAATCAGTTCATGTTTGTGATTGGCATTCTTGCACCGGTGATCTGCGGGATTCTGATGGGAAGATGCCACACGGCCGATGGAAAACTTCTGGTACTCCGAAGCTTCTTTTATCTGTGTGCTGTCTGCGTTTTGTTGCAGGCCGCTGCAATCAAAAAAATTCCGGTGAAACAGCAGGAGGAGGGCAAAGCTCCGGCAGAAGCGGGAAATGCATCCTCACGTTTTTCTGTTTCTGACCTGCTGGAGGCGATCACAAGTGTGGGAAAAATAAAGCATTGCGCTGGTTCTTCGTGCCGGTGGTCTTTTTCTATATCACCTGGCAGCTTGACTGGAGCATGTGGTATTTAGGACAGGTCAAATACTGCAAAATGTCGGAGATGACACTTTCCATCTGCAACGGTGTTTTCAATATCGGTCAGCTTGCGGCAGTTGGAATGATCGCGAAGGTTGTCCGGAAAAAATCGCCGGATTTTGCACTGATTTTCGCCGGGATCGGTCTTTGCTTCTGCCCGGTTATTATGATTTTGGTTCCACATTTACCGTTGGCGTACCGCGGGGTTACTTTTATTGTTCTGATGACGGTTCTGAACGCTCCACAGTGTGCCGTTGCACTCTGCACGGTACAGATTCTTTTAAATGCCGCACCGGAAAAGAACCGTTCGCTTTTGATCAGCCTCTTTACGATGATGACGACGCTGACCAACAGTGTTCTGCCGTTGCTTGGTGTCCGTCTGTATACGGCACTTGGGGCAGATCTTACGGCACTGTACCGGTTCAACCTGATAGATCTTGGGGTTCGCATTTTATCCACACTCGGGCTGATATGGCGTTATCAGAAGGCGAAAAAAGATGGCTTTCTGACAAAGATTTCGGATTGAGACGGGCCGTAAAAGCCGAAAATAACATTTACAACAGGAACGATATCGTGTATGATAAATGTGGTTTTCTTTGCACGTATGGAAAAGAGAAGCGCAAAAAGGAGTTTAAACAATGAAATGGAATAAATTTACATTAAAAACAAGATCGGAAGTGGAAGACATTGTGATCTCCACTCTGGCCGATGTGGGAATCGAAGGCGTGGAAATTCAGGACAAACAGCCTTTGACCGAGAGCGACAAACAGCAGATGTTCGTGGATATCATGCCGGATATTCCGGATGACGACGGCATTGCCTACCTGAATTTTTACCTCGATGTGGATGAGGACAAGGAGAAGGTTCTTGCAGATGTCCGCGCGGCACTTGCAGAAATGCAGGAGTTCCTGGACCTTGGAGAGTGCACCATCACAGAGTCTGAGACAGAGGACAAGGACTGGATCAACAACTGGAAACAGTATTTCAAACAGTTCTATGTGGACGACATTCTGATCATCCCGTCCTGGGAGGAAGTAAAGCCGGAAGACCGGGATAAAATGATCATCCATATCGATCCGGGCACAGCCTTTGGAACGGGTATGCATGAGACAACACAGCTTTGCATCCGTCAGTTAAAGAAATATGTGACAAAGGATACCGAGCTGCTTGATGTCGGAACCGGAAGCGGTATTCTTTCGATTATTGCACTGAAGCTTGGTGCGCGTCATGCGGTCGGAACAGACCTCGATCCGTGTGCGGTTCCTGCGGTTGAGGAAAACAAAGAAGTCAATGGAATTCCGGTAGAAGCTTTTGATATGATGATCGGAAATATCATTGATGACAAAGAAGTACAGGACAGAGTCGGATACGAGAAATACGATATCGTTACCGCCAATATTCTTGCAGATGTTCTCGTTCCGCTGACGCCGGTAATCGTACACCAGATGAAGCCGGGCGCTGTTTATATCACATCCGGCATTCTCGATGTGAAAGAGGAAGTTGTCAAAGAGGCAGTCGTTGCAGCGGGACTTGAAGTAGTTGAAGTTACACATCAGGGCGAATGGGTTTCTGTTACAGCAAGAAAACCGATGTAAATTAAGAAAAGCGAAACACCAGAAGAGAAAGAGAACAGATTCATGTACCGTTTTTTTGTAGAAGAAAGTCAGATTTATGACGGCACTGTCCACATCACGGGCAGTGACGTTAATCACATCAAAAATGTGCTCCGCATGCGGCCGGGCGAAAAAATACTGGTCAGTACCGGAGGCGAAAAGGAATATCATTGTGCCGTTTCGGATTTCCCGGAAGGTGAGGTTCTTGCCGCAGTAGAAGAAGTCACAGCAGCAGACAGAGAACTCCCGTCCGGAATTGTACTGTTTCAGGGTCTGCCAAAAGGTGACAAAATGGAACTGATCATCCAAAAAGCAGTGGAACTTGGTGCGACGGAAATTGTTCCGGTGGAGATGAAACGCTGCGTTGTGAAGCTGGACCGGAAAAAGGCGGAAAAGAAAGCAGAGCGTTGGCAGACGATCGCGCTTGGTGCGGCAAAGCAGTCCAAACGGATGCAGATTCCGACGGTACACATGCCTGTTACATTTCAGCAGGCGCTTGCAATGATGGCAGAATCAGACGTTCGCCTGATGCCGTATGAGAACGCAGAGGGGATGGAAGGAACGAGAAGAATTCTGGAATCCATTGAACCGGGTGAATCTATTGCGATCCTGATCGGACCGGAGGGCGGCATCGACGAAGCGGAAGTGGAAATGGCCATGAAGGAAAAGGTAGAGCCGATTACGCTCGGAAAGCGCATTCTGCGCACGGAAACGGCCGGAATGACCGTGCTTTCCATTCTGGTGTATCTTTTAGAAGGAAGGGAACGAACAAGATAATGGAAGCATATCTGGACAATTCCGCAACCACCTGTGTTTATCAGGAAACCGCAGATCTCGTCTGTGATCTGATGGTAAATCATTATGGAAATCCGTCTGCGATGCATCAAAAAGGGGTAGAAGCAGAACAATATATCAGAACCGCCCAGGAAACGCTGGCAAAGATTCTGAAAGTCAAAGAAAAAGAAATTTTCTTTACCTCCGGTGGCACAGAGTCCGACAACTGGGCGCTCGTCGGAACAGCAATGGCAAATAAGAGAACGGGAAACCACATCATCACAAGCGCGATCGAGCACCCGGCCGTGTCGGCACCGCTGGCATTTCTGGAGGAGCAGGGATTCCGTATTACGCGCCTGCCGGTAAATAAAGAAGGCCTTGTGGATGTGAACGAACTCGAAGAAGCGATCACGCCGGAGACGATTCTCGTTTCGATTATGTATGTCAACAATGAGATCGGTTCTGTTGAGCCAATCGGGGAGATCGGACGCAGAATCAAGGCGAAAAATCCGAAAACGTATTTTCATGTCGATGCGATCCAGGCGTTCGGCAAATACCGGATTTATCCGAAACGGATGGGCATCGACATGCTCTCCGTGAGCGGCCACAAGATCCACGGACCGAAGGGAAGCGGCTTTTTATATATTGATGAGAAAGTAAAAATCCGTCCGCTGATCTTAGGCGGCGGCCAGCAGAACGGCATGCGTTCCGGAACCGACAATGTGCCGGGCATCGCAGGCCTTGCGAAATCCGCTGAGATCGTTTACAGGCATTTTGACGAGCAGACTGCGCAGATGCGTGCCTGCAAACACCGTCTGATCGAAGGCTTGCGGGAGCTGGACGATGTGGTCATCCATGGCATGCCGGAAGAAGAGGGTGCGCCGCAGATTGTCAATGCATCGTTCTTAAATGTGCGTAGTGAAGTGCTGCTGCACACGCTGGAGGACCGCCAGATCTACGTTTCCGCCGGAAGCGCCTGCTCATCACACAAGAGAGCCGGAAGCCCGACGCTGACTGCCATCGGCGCATCGAAAGCCGAGATGGAGTCTGCCGTGCGGTTCAGCTTCAGCGAATTTACGACACTGGAACAGATTGATTATACCCTGGATACGCTGCGCGAGGTACTGCCGATGCTGCGCAGATTTACCAGGAAATAATAGAAAGAGGAAAATTATGATTACAATACAGCCGGAAATTGAAATCCTGAGCACCGAATCCTACGAGGATATGCTGCGCCGGATCGAGAAAATCGGAAGAGTCTGCTACAAGAGCGAGGAGCGCATTGGAGAAGGCACTGCAGAGAAATTCATCGCAGGCATCATCAAACGCGGCCATGAATCCGTCATTGAGCACGGCTCCATCACCGTAAAAGTAACGTGCGACCGCGGCGTGACCCATGAGATCGTCCGCCACCGTATCGCAAGCTACAGCCAGGAGAGCACCCGCTACTGCAACTATTCGAAAGATAAATTTGGAAACCAGATCACCTGTATCGATCTGGCAACCGGATTTTCCTATGATCTGGACGACGAGAACGACCGTAAAAAATACGAGGTATGGCAGAAAGCAATGGAAGCTGCAGAGCAGTATTACTTCCAGATGCTCGAACTCGGAGCAAAGCCTGAGGAGGCAAGAAGCATTCTTCCGAACTCCCTGAAAACCGAGATCGTCATGACCATGAACTTAAGAGAGTGGCGCCACTTTATCCGGCTTCGAAGCGCCAACGCCGCACATCCGCAGATGCGTCAGGTATCTGACCTGATCCTGAAGAAATTTTCTGAGGAATATCCTCTGTTCTTCCGCGATCTGGCTGAGAAAAAAGGAGAATAAAAAACGATGATGTACAAAGCATTTCTGGTAAAATATGCCGAGATCGGCATTAAAGGAAAGAACCGTCATCTGTTCGAGAAAGCGCTCTGCGTACAGATGGAGCACGCGCTTGCCCCGGTAGACGGAAATTTCCAGGTCACCCGTGAGATGGGACGAATCTATGTCAACACCGAAGGAGACTTTGATTACGAGGGCGCTGTCGATGCGCTGACAAGAGTTTTCGGTATCGCCGAGATCTGCCCGGTTGTCATTTTAGAGGACACCGGCTTTGAAGATCTGGCAGAGGCAGTGGTTTCCTACGTGAAAGAGCTGTACCCGACCGAGGAGAAAACCTTTAAGGTATGCGCACGCCGTGCGAACAAAAACTATCCGATGCACACAATGGAAGTCAACTGCGAGCTGGGCGGCCGCATCCTCGATGTCTGCCCGAACCTCAAAGTAGACGTTCATGAGCCGGATATCTATCTGAACGTCGAGCTGCGTCAGAAGATTTATCTGTACTGCGAGAGCATCGCAGGCCCTGGCGGTATGCCGGTCGGCACAAACGGACAGGCCATGCTGCTGCTTTCCGGCGGTATCGACAGTCCGGTTGCCGGATACATGATCGCAAAACGCGGTGTTAAGATTGATGCCGTTTACTTCCATGCTCCGCCGTACACCAGCGAGAGAGCCAAACAGAAGGTTGTGGATCTTGCAAAACTCGTTGCACGCTACAGCGGCCCGATCCGTCTGCATGTGGTCAACTTCACCGAGATCCAGCTTGCAATCTACGAAAAATGCCCGCACGACGAGCTGACCATCATCATGCGCCGTTATATGATGAAGATCGCAGAAGCGTTTGCACGTCAGGACAAATGCCTTGGCCTGATCACCGGAGAGAGTATCGGACAGGTGGCAAGCCAGACGATGCATTCCCTCGCCGTTACCAACGAAGTCTGCACCATGCCGGTCTTCCGTCCGCTGATCGGTTTCGACAAACAGGAGATCGTCGATATTTCCGAAAAAATCGGTACGTACGAGACATCCGTTCTGCCGTATGAGGACTGCTGCACGATCTTCGTTGCAAAGCATCCGGTGACAAAACCGAACCTGAATGTCATCAAATGCTCCGAGCGCCATCTGGACGACGTGATCGACGAGATGATGGAACGCGCAGTTTCTACCGCAGAGACGATCGAGGTCTGCTAAGGAAAACTTGCTTTAAAGAACAAAAAGGCCGGATCTTGTTTTGGGGGTTCTGAAAAACAAGATCCGGTCCTGATGATAAACAAAGACAAAAAAAGAGCCGCGGCGAGTGCGCGGCCCTTATGTTCTATCGTAATTATACAATGTACGGAGCAAGAACATCAAGTACGGTCTGAAGAGCATCTCCATCAGCATGGACGTTCAGGTCGATCGGTTTGGAAAGGTCGAGGCTGAAGATTCCCATGATGGATTTTGCGTCGATTACGTATCTTCCGGATACCAGATCGAAATCAAAATCGAATTTGGAAATGTCGTTGACGAAAGATTTTACTTTGTCGATAGAATTAAGAGAAATCTGTACTGTTTTCATGTTTGTAATCCTCCCTGTTATTTGGTTAACATTATTTATTACCCTCATTTAACAGCTTTATCTTACCGTCTGGAGGGGAAAAAGTCAATGCGAAAACATACAAAGATAAAGTGGAATCTTCGTGATTTTTAATAATAAAGATGAAGAAGAAAGGAGTATGGCATGAAAAAAACGGTAGCTTTGCATAATCTTGGGTGTAAAGTGAACGCATATGAGCTGGAAGCCATCCAGCAGCTCCTCGAAGACAGAGGGTACGAGATCGTGCCTTTTGCACCGGGAGCGGATGTTTACATTATTAATACGTGTACCGTGACGAACATTGCGGACCGGAAATCGCGGCAGATGCTGCACAAAGCGAAAAAGATGAATCCCGATGCGGTTGTTGTGGCCTGCGGCTGTTATGTGCAGGCGGCTGGGGAAAAACTCGAAGAGGATACGGCGATTGATCTGATCATCGGAAATAATAAGAAGAAAGATCTTGTGGATATTCTGGAAAACTTTCTGGCAGAACGTGAGGACGGTGGAAAACCATCCAACGCGGAGTGTAAGAGCTTCCTCGTGGATATGACACACAACCGTGAGTACGAGACACTCTCGATCAGCAAAACGGCGGAGCACACCCGCGCATTCCTGAAAGTACAGGATGGATGCAATCAGTTCTGTACTTATTGTATCATTCCGTACGCACGCGGCCGAGTCAGAAGCCGCCGCCAGAGTGATGTGGTAGAAGAAGTAAAACGTCTGGCAGAGGCCGGTTATCAGGAAGTAGTGCTGACGGGTATCCACCTTTCCTCCTACGGACTCGATTTCCCGGAGGGCGAAAAAGAGACGCTGCTCGATCTCATCCGTGCTGTTGATGCAGTGGACGGCATCAGAAGAATCCGTCTCGGATCCCTGGAGCCGGGCATCATCACCGAAGAGTTTGCAGAGGCGATCGCCGCAATGCCGAAGGTGTGCCCGCATTTCCATCTTTCGCTGCAGAGCGGAAGCAATGGAACACTGAAGCGGATGAACCGGAAATATACCGCAGAAGAATACAAACACAAATGCGATCTTCTGCGTAAGGTATATGGAAATCCGGCGCTGACGACCGATGTGATTGTCGGTTTCCCGCAGGAGAGTGAGGAGGAGTTTGAAGAGTCGCGCGCCTTTGTCGAGGACATTCATTTCTTCGAGACTCACATCTTCAAGTATTCGAGAAGAGAAGGCACCCGCGCCGCAGCGATGGCAGGCCAGATTCCGGAGCAGGAGAAGACGAAGCGCAGCCACGTTCTGCTGGAACTGGACGAGAGACGGAGACAGGAATATATGGAAGGCTTCCTCGGAAAAGAGCTGGAAGTGCTCATGGAAGAAGAAGTCGAGATCGACGGCGTCCATTACTGGACGGGACACACGAGAGAATATCTGCGCGTTGCCGTTCTTTCAGAAGAAAATCTCATGAATCAGATGGTGCTTGTCACCCCGGCGAGAATCCATGGAAAAGACTGTCTGATGTAGGAAATGATACCAATCCGGAAGATCTGATAGAAAAAAGAGCCGGAACGAAAAAGTTCGTTGCACTTTTTGAGGGTTCGTGGTAGAATACCCCGTGAGCCTGCAAAAAGGCGGGCAGACGAAGAAGAAAAACAGCGGCTGGCAGAACGAACGAAGAAGTGAGGGATGTCGGCTGCTTTCGCGTCTAAAAAGTATAATCTGTAATTCGTAGTAATTCGTAATGAAATGTTCGGCCGCAGATGCGGCAAAGGGTAAAAATCGTGATCAAAGAAGAGATTGTCAGAGAACTTTATGCAATTGCAGGGGAAGATGCGGTACAGACCGCAGAACCGATGAAAAATCATACGACCTTCCGTGTGGGCGGTCCGGCAGATTATTTCGTCGCTCCTCATACAGAAGAAGAAATTAGAAAAATCGTGGCTCTCTGCGAAGAAAAAGAGATCCCGTGGTTCGTCACCGGAAACGGCAGCAATCTCGTTGTAAGTGACGAGGGCTACCACGGTGTGATTCTTTCGGTTTACAAAAACTTTCAGGGAATCGAAGTGGAAGGAAACAGAATCCGGGCGAAAGCCGGAAGCATGCTCGTATCCATCAGCCGGGCGGCAAGAGAAGCCGGTCTTTCCGGTATGGAGTTTGCCTCCGGAATCCCTGGAACTTTAGGCGGCGGCGTCCGTATGAACGCGGGAGCCTACGGCGGAGAGATGAAGGATATTGTACAGAATGTCACTGTACTCACAAGAGAAGGTGAGATCCGGAAACTGGAAAAAGAAGAGCTCGGCTTCGGCTACCGTGCCAGCGTCATCAAAGACAGAGGCTACGTCGTACTTGGAGCAGAACTTATGCTTGTTCCGGGAGATAAAGAAGAAATTCTTGCCCGCATGCAGGAATTGAAAAACAAGCGGGTAGAGAAACAGCCGCTCGAGTATCCGAGCGCCGGCAGCGCATTCAAGCGGCCGGAAGGCTATTTTGCAGGCAAGCTTGTGATGGATGCCGGATTTTCCGGCTACGCAGTCGGCGGTGCAAAAGTATCGGAAAAACACTGCGGCTTTCTGATCAATGCAGGTGGTGCAACCGCATCGGATGTGATGGAACTGATCCGTCAGATCCAGGCAAAAGTAAAAGAACAGTTTGGCGTACAGCTTGAGCCGGAAATCCAGTTCCTCGGGGAATTCTGATTTTCGTTATCCACCAAAGGAGAAAAAACATGCGTTTTGTAATTGTGACCGGCATGTCCGGTGCGGGAAAAAGTACAGCGTTGAAAATGCTGGAGGACGCGGAATATTTCTGCGTCGATAACCTTCCGATCCCGCTGGTTGAAAAATTTGCACAGCTTACCGCCGACGGTACTTCCGGAGAAATCCAGAAAGTGGCAGTCGGAATCGATATCCGAAGCGGCCAGGCGCTCCCGGACCTGCAGAATGTTCTGGAGTGGATGAGCATCAACGGAATCTGCTATGAGATCCTGTTTCTGGACGCGTCCGATGACGTGCTGGTCAAACGATACAAAGAGACGAGAAGAACGCACCCGCTGGCAGGCCTTGGACGGGTGGATGAGGGAATTAGAAAAGAGCGCAAAGCACTTGAGTTCCTGAAAAAAGATGCGGACTACATTCTCGATACGAGCCAGCTTCTCACAAGAGAGCTGAAAGCGGAGCTCGATAAGATTTTCGTGCAGGATCAGAAATTCAAAAATCTGATGATTACCGTGCTCTCATTTGGATTCAAATACGGAATCCCGGCGGATTCGGACCTTGTTTTCGATGTGCGGTTCCTGCCGAATCCCTACTACGTAGAAGGCATGCGCCCGCTCTCCGGCAACGATGCTCCGGTGCGGGATTATGTGATGGGATTTGAGACAGCGCAGGTGTTTGCGGAAAAATTAGAGGATATGATCCGTTTTCTGATTCCGAATTATATTTCCGAGGGCAAGCATCAGCTCATTATCAGCATCGGCTGTACCGGTGGAAAACACCGTTCCGTAACCCTTGCCAACGAGCTGTACCGGCGTCTTTCCAACGCGAAGGACTATGGAATCCGGATTGAGCACCGGGATCTGGAAAAAGACGCCATCCGAAAAGGAATTTAGAGGTGGAAGGATGTCATTCTCAAGCGAGGTAAAAGAGGAATTATCGAGACATCTTCCGACGGCACGCCACTGCCAGATTGCGGAAACAGCGGCGATCCTGTCACTCTGCGGACAGATTTCCGAGAAGGACGGGACGATACGGATTCAGACAGAGAATGCGTATGTGGCAAGAAAGTACTTTACTTTATTGAAAAAAACATTTAATATAGAGGCAGAGCTTGCAGTTAAGCTGAATCAGAAGGAAAATACGTATCTGATCCGCGCAAATGACAGGGAAGAAACCCGTCAGATTCTGCAGGCAGTGAAGTTACACGAGACAGACCGGCAGTTAACAATGCCGATTCCGGCTGTTGTGGTACAGCGTCAGTGCTGCAAACGGGCATTTCTGCGGGGCGCATTTTTAGCGTCCGGTTCCATCAGCGATCCCAACCGGTTTTACCATCTCGAAATTGTCTGCCCCGATGCGCCGAGAGCAGAACAGGTGCAGGAACTTCTGAAAAGCTTTGGAATTGATGCACGGATCGTTCTCCGGAAAAACCACCATGTGGTTTATATGAAAGAAGGCGCACAGATTGTGGAGATGCTTGGCATCATGGAAGCCAACATCGCACTTATGAATCTGGAAAACGTGCGGATCTTAAAAGAAATGCGCGGCAGTGTCAACCGAAAGGTGAACTGTGAAACTGCCAACATCAACAAAACGGTCAGCGCGGCGATCCGCCAGATCGAAGATATCCGGTATATCGAAGAAACCACAGGCTTTTCTTCTCTGCCGGAACCGCTGGAGCAGATGGCAAGGCTCCGCTTACAATACCCGGAAGCATCGCTTCTGGAACTGGGCAAGATGTTAACGCCGGTTGTTGGTAAATCCGGAGTTAATCATAGATTAAGGAAACTAAAAGAGATTGCAGAAGATTTGCGAAGGAAACAAGGAGGAGAAGTATTATGATTAAGAAACCAATCACAATTCGTCTTTCAAGCGGCCTGGAGGCGAGACCAGTTGCCATGCTGGTACAGGTAGCGAGCCAGTACGAAAGTGAAATCTACGTCGAGAGCGGCAGAAAAAAAGTAAATGCGAAGAGCATTATGGGTATGATGACACTTGGTCTGGACAATGGCGAGGAAGTTACCGTGACCGCAAACGGAAAAGACGAGAGCGAAGCCATGGACGGCGTTGAAAAATATTTAAGCAGTCCTTCTGCTGAATAATCTTACTGCACTTATAGCATAAACATAGAGCAAAACGGCATGTCAGAAAATTTTGACATGCCGTTTTGCTATGCTTTTTTATGCGAAAACAGACGAAAATCAGACCACGTTCTTCGCGCGGAACCAGTAGGTATAGAGATAGGAAAAACCGAGCGATTCATACAGTGTGATCGCAGGCGTGTTTCCCTCGACAACCTGAAGATACGCTTTCGTTGCACCGAGCCGGATTCCCTCGGAGAGGATTGTGCGGCAGATCGAGGAAGCGTAGTGGCGGTGGCGGTACGCAGGATGCACATGGATGGCATAGACACCGACGTAATCGCGGTCGCGGATGCCAAGGCCGGTGGCAACGATTGTTCCGGTTTCATCCTGGATGGAGGTACAGATGGTTTCTTTTGGAATGGCGCGGTACATCGAAGGAACGACCATACGGTGCATCACGTTCGTCGTGCTCTTTAAAGCAAAGAGGCTGTCAATCCATTTCGGCGGGATAAAGCTGCTGACGGTCACGGCAACGGCAGGATCCTTTTTGGCAAAGTTCGCCAGATCCATTGTCATGACGTGCGTCGTGTGCTGGACTACATAGCCGCGGTCGGCGAGCATTGCATCAAAGCCCGGATTGACAAGCGGACTGATCTTGAAAATTGCCGGTGTACCCCAGCGACGGTAGATCTCCTCACAGTACTGCACTTTTTCCTCCACCGGAATCGTGGACGGCCCGATCTGCTCGACGCTGTTGGTCCGGTGTGTATAAAAATAAGAAAAACGAAGAATCCATCCGTCGTACAGCTCGATCTGGTGAGACGGCCATGCGTTCAGGGAAAGATCTTCGATGGTTTTGATCAGTGTATTCATATGAAAGTATTCCCCCTTTGGTTATGTATATAGTATAGAAGAAACAGGACAGATCTTCAAGAAAAAATCGAAAAATTCGACACGCGGAACCGGGCGGCCGGGACACGATGCGTAACGTTTTCTTGCATAATCGAAGAAAAGGGGTTATAATAGGGGGCAAAGACTGAGAATACAAGGAGAATTGAATATGTCAAAATTACTGAAGGTAATTGTGAATACGCTGCTTCTGCTTGCAATCCTGTCAGCAGGCGCACTGGTGATTCCGCCGTTTGCCGGCATCACGACACTTGTCTCAGACGGGATGGGAAATACCAACATTTCTCGCGGCGCTGTCACGTACGCAAAGAAGACAGATACGTCATCGGTTGCGACGGGAGAAAAAATCCTGGTTGATGACAATTCCGGAAAGTATATCTATACGATACAGTCCCTCGACACCGCTGCCGGAACCGCATCCGTAAAAAATGTGATCAGTGGAGACACAACGGAAATTACCGTGAGAGCAACCGTGAGCAAAGTGATCGTCACGATTCCGGTGATCGGCTTTCTGTCGATGGCGGCGCAGAGCAGAGAGGGAATCATGATCATCGGACTTGCCATCCTGTTTCTGGTCATTCTGTTTATCCTTTCCGAGGTATGGAAACGTGATGAAGAAGAGGAGGATGATGAAGAAGAGGAAGAAGACGAGGACGATGAGAAAGCGTCCGAAGAGCTTCGCAGCAGAAAGAAAGCTGCCCTGGAAGAAAAAAAGAAACGGGAAGAACAGGAAATGACCGAACAGTTGAGAGCAGCCGACCAGAAGACGGCAGAAGAAGAGAATCAGGACGAATTTGAAATTCCGGATCTGGAAGAAGAAGAAACGGAGCAGGTGTCCTTTAATACCGTCGATCTGCAGAACCTTGTAAGAGGAGAAGAAACCGAAGAAATTCCGGAAGCCGTGGAAGAAACGGAAATCGTCGAAGAAGCTGCCGCAGAAGAAACAGCGGAAGAAGTGACAGAAGAAACCGAAGAAACGGAATCAGCAGAGCCGGAAACTGTGGAAGAAATCGAAGAGTTTGAAGAAACCATCGAAGAGCCGGAAGAAGAGCCGGAACCGGAACCGTCCGAACCGATCGAACTTGCCATGCCGGTTTACACGGCGGAAGAACTCCTCCAGAAGGCCCACGCAGCCGGAGATGACCCGAAAGTCATTGAAGATCCTGCAACCGGCATCACAATCTTAGATTATTCCGACATTCTGTAACTATTCAGAGCCATGCGAACGAAAAGAACGCAAATCATGCTTGCATGAATGGACGTTCTTTTCTTTTTGTTCATATGGCAAGAAGCCACATCGAGATGCATCGCAGCGGAATCGAGATGGGGCTCTGAATAGTTGGAAAACGTCAAAAAAGAGAGAGATATAGGAAAAGTGCACAACACGGCACCCCTGTATTTCTCTTTTTGCATAAAAACGGATAAATCGAAAAAAATAAAAAAAAACCTTGATTTTTCGCGTGCTTTCTTGTATACTAACAACTGTTGTGACATTGATAGCGTTGAAGCGCGAGGTTGCCGCTGAGAAACAGCGGGTTTTCCGTGGAGCGAATGTCAAGTTAAAGAAACTGGCGACAAGTCACTGTACCCACAATTAAGTCCACCTGTAAGAGTGGAAACGACCGTGTGCAAACATCAGGACACACACGGGTAAGTGTACAGTCACCGCTTGTCGTACTCGTAAAAGTGCGAAAAGGAGGCGACTTTTTTTATGGCAAGTCAAGTAATGAGAATTACACTGAAAGCGTATGATCATCAGTTAGTAGATGCATCTGCACAGAAAATTATCGAAACTGTAAAGAAGAACGGAGCAACGGTGAGCGGACCAGTACCGCTTCCAACGAAGAAAGAGGTAGTAACTATCCTTCGTGCCGTTCATAAGTACAAAGATTCCCGTGAGCAGTTCGAGCAGAGAACCCACAAGAGACTGATTGATATCATCGCACCTACCCAGAAAACAGTGGATGCATTATCAAGACTGGAAATGCCGGCTGGCGTTTACATCGACATCAAGATGAAAAACAAATAAGATCAGCTGTAAAAAGTCCGGGATCAGCCCCCGGCCATCAATTAAGTAAGCAATAGATGATATAGAAGCAACACTCATTCGAAGGAATCAACATCCCTAAGGGTCATAGTGTTCCACTTATATCAACTGTTCGCTAGAATGAACTTCTTTATAATAGGAAGTTCCGCTGTAGATAAAACAGGAGGTAAAAGGAATGAAGAAAGCAATTTTAGCTACAAAAGTCGGAATGACTCAGATCTTCGACGAAAACGGTGTTTTAGTACCGGTAACTGTATTGCAGGCAGGTCCGTGTGTTGTAACACAGGTGAAAACCGCAGACAACGACGGGTACAGTGCAATTCAGGTAGGCTTCGGCGAGAAGAAAGAAAACCGTGTGAACAAACCAATGAAAGGCCAGTTCGCAAAAGCAGGTGTTTCCTGCAAGAGATATCTGAAAGAGTTCAGATTTGAAGATGCTGAAACCTATACATTAGGACAGGAAATCAAGGCCGATATCTTTGGCGCAGGCGACAAAATCGACGCTACTGCAACAAGCAAAGGTAAAGGATTCCAGGGTGCCATCAAGAGACATGGTCAGTCCAGAGGACCTATGGCTCATGGTTCCAAATATCATCGTCACGCAGGTTCCAATGGTGCTTGCTCCGATCCGAGTAAGGTATTCAAAGGAAAAAGAATGCCAGGACAGATGGGCGGAAAGAAAATCACCGTACAGAACCTGGAAATCGTAAAAGTTGACGTAGAGAACAATTTACTGTTAGTCAAAGGTGCTGTACCAGGACCGAAGAAATCCATGGTTACCATCAAAGAGACAGTAAAATGCGGTAAATAAGTTCGTTGAAAGGAGGAACACACGTAATGGCTAACGTATCTGTATTAAATATGGAAGGCAAAGAAGTTGGCAGCATGGAGCTTAATGATGCAGTGTTCGGTGTAGAAATCAACGAGCATCTGGTACATCAGGCTGTAGTGCTTCAGCTTGCAAATAATCGTCAGGGAACTCAGAAAGCTAAAACCCGTTCCGAAGTAAGCGGTGGCGGAAGAAAACCGTGGAGACAGAAAGGAACAGGTCACGCAAGACAGGGTTCAACAAGAGCTCCTCAGTGGACAGGCGGCGGAGTTGTATTCGCTCCAGTACCAAGAGATTACTCTTTCAAAATGAACAAGAAAGAGAAAAGAGCTGCATTAAAATCCGTTCTGACAAGCAAAGTTCAGGAGAACAAATTCATCGTTCTTGATGAGCTGAAACTTGCAGAGGTTAAAACAAAAGAGATGAAGAAAGTGCTTGATAACCTCAAAGTAAACAACGCACTGGTAATCATCGGAGATGACAGCGAAAACGTAGCACTTTCCGCAAGAAATATTGCTGGCGTTCAGACTGCATCTGTTAATACCATCAATGTATTCGACATGCTGAAATACAACACCATCATCGCAACCAAGAGCAGTGTTGCATCTATCGAGGAGGTGTACGCATAATGGCAGATATCAGATATTACGACGTAATCCTGAAACCAATCGTAACTGAGAAGAGCATGAACGCTATGGGCGAGAAGAAATACACATTTATGGTTCACCCGGAAGCAAACAAATCTCAGATTAAAGAAGCAGTTGAGAAAATGTTCGAAGGAACAAAAGTAAAAAGCGTAAACACCATGAACATGGACGGAAAGAACAAACGTCGTGGAATGGTAGTTGGAAAAACTGCAAAGAGCAAGAAGGCAATCGTTGCTCTGACCGAGGACAGCAAAGACATCGAAATCTTCGAAGGACTTTAATTAGCAGCTGTTCGAAATATGCACACATAAGTGCGATACGAAATGAAAGGAGAACAAAGTAATGGGAATCAAAAGCTTTAACCCATATACACCTTCCAGAAGACACATGACCTCCTCTGATTTCAACGAAATCACGAAGAGCACACCGGAGAAATCTCTGGTAGTGTCCCTGAAGAAAAACGCTGGTCGTAACAACCAGGGTAAAATCACTGTAAGACACCGCGGAGGCGGAAGCAGAAGAAAATACAGAATCATCGACTTCAAGAGAAGAAAAGATGATGTTCCGGCAATCGTTAAATCGATCGAGTACGATCCGAACAGAACAGCAAACATCGCTCTGATCTGCTATGCAGACGGCGAGAAAGCATACATCCTGGCTCCGGAAGGACTGAAAGTTGGCATGAAGGTTATGAGCGGCGCTGCTGCAGAGGTAAGACCTGGAAACTGCCTGCCGCTGTCCGAGATTCCGGTTGGTACCATGGTTCACAACGTAGAGCTTCATGCAGGCAAAGGCGGACAGCTTGTTCGTGCAGCTGGTAATGGCGCTCAGCTGATGGCTAAAGAAGGTAAATACGCAACCCTTCGTCTTCCGTCTGGAGAGATGAGAATGGTTCCGATCAACTGCCGTGCATCCATCGGTGTTGTTGGAAATGGCGAGCACAGCCTGATCAACATTGGTAAAGCAGGACGGAAACGTAACATGGGTATCCGCCCGACTGTACGTGGTTCTGTCATGAACCCGAATGACCATCCACATGGTGGTGGAGAAGGAAAGACCGGTATCGGACGTCCGGGCCCGTCTACTCCTTGGGGAAAACCGGCTCTTGGCCTGAAGACCAGAGCAAAGAACAAGCAGTCTAACAAGTACATCGTAAGAAGACGCGATGGAAAAGCTTTATCGAAATAAGGAGGTAAACGATGTCTCGTTCATTAAAAAAAGGACCATTTGCAGATGAAAGCCTGTTAAAGAAAGTTGACGCTGCAAACGCTTCAGGAGATAAAACAGTCATTAAAACCTGGTCACGTCGTTCTACAATCTTCCCGTCATTCGTTGGACACACAATCGCTGTTCATGACGGAAGAAAACATGTGCCGGTATACGTTACAGAGGATATGGTTGGACACAAACTCGGTGAGTTCGTAGCAACCAGAACCTACAGAGGTCACGGCAAGGACGAGAAGAAATCCGGCGTCCGCTAAGTAGAATGATTTGAGAGAGGAGGTTTTTTAGCAATGGCTAAAGGACATAGAAGTCAGATTAAAAGAGCAAGAAATGCTAACAAAGATACCAGACCGTCTGCAAAGTTATCCTACGCTAGAATGTCTGCGCAGAAAGCTGGATTTGTTTTAGATGCAATCCGCGGTAAAGACGTAACAACCGCACTTGGTATTGTAACTTATAACCCGAGATATGCCTCCAGCGTAGTGAAAAAACTGCTGGAGTCCGCAATCGCAAACGCTGAGAACAACAACGGTCTTTCCAGAGAAAACCTGTATGTAGCTGAGTGCTTCGCTAACAAGGCTCCGACCATGAAGAGAATTCATCCGAGAGCACAGGGCAGAGCTTACAGAATCCTGAAGAGAAACAGCCACATCACGATTGTGTTAGACGAGAAATAAGGAGGACATGTCATGGGACAGAAAGTTAATCCACACGGCCTGAGAGTCGGTGTTATTAAAGACTGGGATTCCAAATGGTATGCCGAGGGTGATTTCGCAGATAACCTCGTAGAGGACTACAACATCCGCACATACCTGAAGAAGAAACTGTACAGCGCAGGTGTTTCCAAGATCGAAATCGAAAGAGCATCTGACAGAGTAAAAGTTATCATCTACACCGCAAAACCGGGCGTTGTTATCGGTAAAGGCGGAGCAGAGATCGAGAAAGTAAAAGCTGAAGTTCAGAAACTGACTGACAAAAAGCTTATCGTAGATATCAAAGAAGTAAAAAGACCGGACCGCGATGCACAGCTCGTTGCTGAGAACATTGCATTACAGCTGGAAAACCGTATTTCCTTCCGTCGTGCTATGAAGTCTACCATGCAGCGTACGATGAGAGCTGGCGCTAAGGGAATCAAAACATCTGTATCCGGACGTCTTGGTGGAGCTGATATGGCTCGTACCGAGTTCTACAGCGAGGGAACTATTCCGCTGCAGACCCTGCGTGCCGATATCGATTATGGATTCGCTGAAGCAGATACCACTTACGGTAAAGTTGGCGTAAAAGCATGGATCTACAATGGCGAAGTACTTCCAACCAGAACTAAAAAGGAAGGGAGCGAGAATTAATTATGTTAATGCCGAAGAGAGTAAAACGTCGTAAACAGTTCCGTGGTTCCATGAAGGGTAAAGCCCTCAGAGGAAACAAAATTAACTACGGTGAATTTGGTCTCGTAGCCCTTGAGCCATGCTGGATCAAATCCAACCAGATCGAGGCAGCCCGTATCGCCATGACACGTTACATCAAACGTGGTGGTAAAGTTTGGATCAAAATTTTCCCGGACAAACCAGTAACCGCACAGCCGGCTGAAACCCGAATGGGTTCCGGAAAAGGTTCTCTGGAGTACTGGGTAGCAGTAGTAAAACCAGGCCGTGTAATGTTCGAAATCGCAGGTGTTCCGGAAGAAACAGCCCGCGAGGCATTACGTCTTGCCATGCATAAGTTACCATGTAAATGCAAAGTTGTTTCTCGTGCAGACTTAGAAGGCGGTGATAACAGTGAAAACTAACGAATTTGTAAAAGATTTAAATACAAAGAGCGCAGCTGAGCTGAATGACGAATTAGTAGCTGCTAAAAAGGAACTCTTCAATTTAAGATTCCAGAATGCAACCAACCAGCTTGACAATACAAGCCGAATCAAAGAGGTTCGCAAAAATATTGCAAGAATCCAGACTGTTATTGCCCAGAAGGCAAACGCAGCTGAGTAATTAGGAGGAAAATATCGTGGAAGAAAGAAATCTTAGAAAAACTCGCGTGGGCAAAGTTGTCAGCGATAAGATGGATAAGACTATCGTGGTTGCCATCGAAGACCATGTAAAACATCCTCTGTACAAGAAAATTGTAAAAAGCACATATAAGCTGAAAGCACACGATGCAAACAACGAGTGCCATGTAGGTGATACCGTACGAGTTATGGAAACAAGACCTTTATCCAAAGATAAGAGATGGAGACTTGTGGAGATCGTTGAGAAAGCGAAATAAATAAGAGATCAGAATGCTAAAGGAGGAATACCAGCATGATTCAGCAGGAAACTAGACTGAAAGTCGCTGACAACACCGGTGCAAAAGAAATCTTATGCATTCGTGTTATGGGCGGTTCTACAAGAAGATATGCCAACATTGGTGATGTAATCGTTGCTTCGGTCAAAGATGCAACACCAGGCGGCGTTGTTAAAAAAGGTGACGTAGTAAAAGCTGTTGTTGTAAGAAGCGTAAAAGGCGCTCGTCGTAAAGACGGTTCTTACATCAAATTTGATGAGAACGCAGCAGTTATTATCAAAGATGACAAAACTCCAAAAGGAACCCGTATTTTTGGACCAGTAGCCAGAGAGCTTCGTGAGAAACAGTTCATGAAGATTGTTTCCTTAGCTCCGGAAGTATTATAGGAGGACAGCTATGTCAATGAAGATTAAAAAAGGCGATACCGTAAAGGTAATCGCCGGCAAAGATAAAGACAAAACCGGCAAAGTAGTCAGCGTTGACGTAAAGAACAACCGTGTTGTTGTTGAAGGCGTAAACATGATTACAAAGCATGAGAAACCGTCTATGGCTAATCAGCAGGGCGGAATCGTAAACAAAGAAGCTCCTATCGATGCATCCAACGTAATGCTGGTTGTAAAAGGAGTTCCGACCCGCGTTGGAATCAAAGTTGAGATGGTTGAGAAAAACGGCAAAACAAAAGCTGTTAGAACCCGCGTTGCAAAAGCAAAAGAGCTGAACGGCGCAGTAATTGATTAAGGAAGAGAGGAGGCAAAACCGTGAGTAGACTGAAAGATCTTTACAACGAGCAGATCGTTGATGCAATGACCAAAAAATTTGGATACAAAAACGTGATGGAAGTGCCGAAGCTCTCCAAAATCGTAATCAACATGGGTGTTGGTGAAGCTAAGGAGAACGCTAAACTTCTGGACGCTGCAATCAGTGATATGGAAGCTATCACCGGACAGAAAGCAGTTACCACCAAAGCGAAAAATTCCGTAGCAAACTTTAAAATCCGTGAGGGTATGCCGATCGGATGCAAAGTTACCCTTCGTGGCGAGAAAATGTACGAGTTCGCAGACCGCCTGATCAACCTGGCACTGCCTCGTGTACGTGACTTCCGCGGCGTAAATCCGAACGCTTTCGATGGCAGAGGAAACTATGCTCTTGGTATCAAAGAGCAGCTGATTTTCCCAGAGATCGAGTATGATAAAGTTGATAAAGTCAGAGGTATGGACATTATCTTCGTTACCACTGCTAACACAGATGAAGAAGCTCGTGAATTACTGACATTATTCAACATGCCATTCGCAAAGTAATAGGAGGAATTGATTCATGGCTAAAACAGCAATGAAAATCAAACAGCAGCGCAAAGCTAAATTCTCTACAAGAGAATACAATCGTTGCAGAATTTGTGGCCGTCCACACGCATATTTAAGAAAATACGGAATCTGCAGAATCTGCTTCCGTGAATTAGCATACAAAGGCCAGATTCCTGGCGTTAAGAAAGCTAGTTGGTAAAATTTTAGAAGGAGGCAAATTCAAATGAGTATGAGTGATCCGATTGCAGATATGCTTACAAGAATCCGTAACGCTAACACTGCAAAACATGATACAGTAGATGTTCCGGCATCCAAAATGAAAATCGCAATCGCTGATATCCTGGTAAACGAGGGATACATTGCAAAATATGAACTCAGCGATGAGGGTGCATTCCAGAATATGCACATCACCCTGAAATACGGCGCTGACAAAAACGAGAAGATCATCACCGGTCTGAAGAGAATCTCCAAACCGGGTCTGAGAATCTATGTTGGCAAGGACGAGCTGCCGAGAGTACTTGGCGGACTTGGAATCGCTATTCTTTCCACAAACCAGGGTGTTATCACCGATAAAGAAGCTCGTAAGCTGCAGGTCGGCGGCGAGGTTCTGGCATTCGTTTGGTAATAGAAACGAAACAAGGCAACTGAAAACAGAGAGAGCTTAAAGCTCTCTCCGAAAATCTAAGTTAATAGGAGGAAATTGGTATGTCACGTATTGGAAGACTGCCAGTGGCAATTCCTGCAGGTGTAACAGTAGACATCCAGGAAAATAACCACGTTGTAGTAAAAGGACCAAAAGGAACATTAGAGAGAACTCTCCCGTCTGAAATGACCATCAAACTGGAAGACGGACACGTAGTAGTTACAAGACCGAACGATCTGAAGAAAATGAAAGCTCTTCATGGTCTGACCAGAACTCTGATCCACAACATGGTAATTGGTGTTAGCGAAGGCTATACCAAAACACTGGAAGTAAACGGTGTAGGTTACAGAGCTGCAAAACAGGGCAACAAATTAGTTCTGTCTCTTGGATATTCTCATCCGGTAGAGATGATCGATCCGGAAGGACTCTCCTCCGCTGTAGACGGCAACAAGATCATTGTTTCCGGTATCAGCAAAGAGAAAGTTGGCCAGTATGCCGCTGAAATCAGAGACAAGAGAAGACCTGAGCCATACAAGGGCAAGGGAATCAAGTATGCTGATGAAGTGATCAGACGTAAAGTTGGTAAGACTGGTAAGAAATAATTAAGGAGAGTGTGAACATGATTAGTAAAGTATCAAGAGCGCAGATGCGCCAGAAAAAGCATAGAAGATTACGTAATCATATCGTAGGTACTGCACAGCGTCCGCGTCTGTGTGTATTCCGCAGCAATAACCATATGTATGCTCAGATTATCGACGATACGATTGGAAATACTTTAGTTTCTGCTTCTACTCTTCAGAAAGATGTTAAAGCAGAGCTTGAGAAAACCAACAATGTAGATGCAGCAGCATATCTTGGAACCGTTCTTGGAAAGAAAGCTGTAGAAGCAGGTATTACTGAAGTTGTATTTGACCGTGGCGGATTCATCTACCAGGGAAAAATCCAGGCATTCGCAGACGCAGCTAGAGAAGCTGGGCTGGTATTCTAAGAAAGGAAGGAAAAGAACACATGAAGCATACAATTATTGATGCAAGCCAGTTCGAACTGGAAGAAAAAGTCGTATCAATTAAGCGTGTTACAAAAGTTGTTAAAGGTGGTCGTAACTTCCGTTTCACAGCTTTAGTAGTTGTCGGCGACGGCAATGGACACGTAGGCGCAGGCCTTGGAAAAGCAGCCGAGATTCCGGAAGCTATCCGCAAAGGTAAAGAAGACGCTATGAAGAAACTGGTAAGCGTAGCAATCAATGAGAACGGAAGTATCACTCATGACTACGTAGGTAAATTCGGAAGCGCAGAGGTTCTGTTAAAGAAAGCTCCTGAAGGTACTGGTGTCATCGCTGGTGGCCCAGCCCGTGCCGTAATCGAGTTAGCTGGTATTAAGAACATCCGTACAAAATCCCTTGGATCCAGAAATAAGCAGAACGTAGTTCTGGCTACCATCGCTGGTCTGTCTGAGCTGAAGACTCCAGAAGAAGTAGCAAGACTTCGCGGCAAATCTACAAACGAGATCTTTGCTTAAGGAGGATGTGAAAAATGGCAGATAAATTAAAAGTAACACTGGTGAAATCCCCGATCGGATGTGTTCCGAAACACAGAAGAACCGTGGAAGCACTGGGTCTGAAAAAAGTTAACAAGACGGTAGAACTGCCGGATAACGCAGCAGTTCGCGGCATGGTTAATCAGGTTTCTTACCTGGTTAAAGTAGAAGAAGCATAAGGAGGTACCGTAATGGACTTATCTAATTTACAGCCGGCTGAAGGTTCCAGACAGAACGATAACTTCCGCAGAGGCCGTGGACATGGTTCAGGAAATGGTAAAACAGCAGGTAAAGGCCACAAAGGACAGAAAGCACGTTCCGGAGCACCGAGACCGGGATTTGAAGGTGGTCAGATGCCTTTATACAGACGTCTTCCGAAGAGAGGTTTCAAAAACAGAAACTCCAAGGAAATCGTTGGAATCAATGTAGATGCTCTGAATCGTTATGAGGACGGAGCTGTTGTAACCGTAGAAACTATGATTGAGACTGGTCTTGTTTCCAATCCGAGAGATGGCGTAAAAATCCTTGGAAACGGTGAAGTCACCAAAAAACTCACTGTAAAAGCAAATGCTTTCAGCGAGAGCGCAAAGGCAAAAATTGAAGCGGCAGGTGGAACAGTCGAGGTGATCTAATGTTTAAGACCTTTATCAATGCATTTAAGGTCAAAGATGTTCGTCGCAAAATATTTTATGTGCTTATGATGCTTGTTGTCATCCGGTTAGGCTCTCAGATGCCTGTACCGGGTGTCAATACAAGCTTTTTTGCGAATTATTTTGCAAATAATACGAATGAGGCATTCAGCTTCCTGAATGCATTCACGGGCGGCGGTTTCGACCGTTTCTCCATCTTTGCTCTGAGTATTACACCGTACATTACTTCTTCCATCATTATTCAGCTGCTCACCATTGCAATTCCACGACTTGAGGAAATGCAGCGTGACGGCGAAGAGGGAAGAAAGAAAATGACTGCGATTACTCGTTATGTGACAGTAGGTCTTGCATTGTTTGAGTCTGTTGCCATGGCAGTAGGCTTTGGACGCCAGGGACTCCTCACCACTTTTAACGCAGTTAATGTGATTGTTGTAGTGGCAGCTCTGACAGCCGGTTCTGCCTTCCTTATGTGGGTGGGAGAACAGATCAACGACAAGGGCGTTGGAAATGGTATTTCTATGGTCCTGTTAATCAACATCCTTTCCAGAATCCCGCAGGATATGGTAACCCTTTACGAAACCTTCGTAAAAGGCAAAACCATCGCGCGTGGTCTGCTGATGTGGATTATCATCGCTGTTGTGATCATCGCTGTTGTTGTGCTGGTACTGATCCTGAATGGCGCTGAGAGAAGAATTCCGGTACAGTATTCCAAGAAAATGGCCGGAAGAAAAATGGTTGGCGGACAGTCATCCAATATTCCGCTGAAGGTAAATACAGCGGGCGTTATTCCGATCATCTTTGCATCATCCATCATGTCTTTCCCATCGATTATCCTGTCGTTTGTCGGAAAGTCGGATATCAAAGGTATCGGCGGAACGCTGATCAAGATGCTGAATTCCAACAACTGGTTTGACAAAACCAATCCAGTTGCTTCGCTGGGCCTGATTCTCTACATTGTCCTTGTTATTTTCTTCGCTTATTTCTATACCTCCATCACCTTCAACCCGATGGAAGTTGCAGATAACATGAAAAAACAGGGCGGCTTTATCCCAGGCATCCGCCCGGGTAAATCCACGGTAGATTATCTGAACAATCTGCTCAGCTATATTATTTTTATCGGTGCAGCAGGTCTTACCATTGTTGCAGTGATTCCATTTTTCTTTAATGGATTTTTCAAAGCGAATGTATCCTTTGGAGGTACTTCTCTGATCATTATTGCCAGCGTAATTCTGGAAACCTTAAAACAGATTGAATCCATGATGCTGGTACGCAATTACAAAGGATTCTTAAACGATTAAGGCATAAGAGGGACTGTCTGGATAAGACAGGCCCTTTCTTTTGTTTAAAGCGCTTTTAAAGAGGCTTTAACAGAGAAAATTTTTGCTATTGTGGTTTATTTTATGGTATAATAGGGTAAATTACACGCAGTGGATTGCTGCAAATTCAAACATGGGAGGAAAAGCGCATGAAAATTATTATGTTGGGGGCACCTGGTGCCGGAAAAGGTACACAGGCAAAACAGATCGCTGCAAAATATGAGATTCCTCATATTTCAACCGGCGATATCTTCCGCGCAAATATCAAAGAGGGAACCGAGCTTGGAAAGAAAGCGAAAGCATTCATGGACAAGGGAGAACTCGTTCCGGACGAGCTGACCTGCGATCTTGTTGTAGACCGTATTTCCAAACCGGACGCAGCAAAGGGCTACGTGCTGGATGGCTTCCCAAGAACGATTCCGCAGGCAGAGGCACTGACCAAAGCCCTGGAAGCACGCGGAGAGAAAATTGACTACGCAATCAATGTAGAAGTACCGGATGAAAATATCGTTCACCGTATGGGCGGACGCCGTGCCTGCATCGGATGCGGAGCAACCTATCATGTAGAATTTAACGCACCAAAGGTAGAAGATGTATGCGATACCTGCGGCGGCGAGCTGGTTCTCCGTGATGACGATAAACCTGAGACCGTACAGAAGAGACTGTCTGTATACCATGCTCAGACACAGCCTCTGATTGACTACTATAAGAAAGCCAATGTTCTGGTGGAAGTTGACGGAACCCAGGATATCAACGTGGTATTTCAGGATATAGTAAAGATTTTAGGAGCGTAAAGGATGTCCATATCAATTAAAACTGCCCGGGAAATTGAAAAAATGCGCCGTGCCGGTGAACTGCTGGAGAAGGTACACGATGAATTAGGCCGCGCCATCCATCCGGGAATGTCAACCTGGGAAATCAACAAGCTCGGAGAAGAGATGATCCGCAGCTTCGGATGCACTCCCAACTTTTTAAACTATAATGGGTATCCGGCTTCGATCTGCGTTTCTGTGAACGAAGAAGTGGTTCACGGAATCCCAAGTAAAAAACGGATTCTGAAAGAGGGCGACATTGTCAGCCTGGATGCGGGACTTATCTATGAAGGATACCATTCCGACGCAGCCCGCACACACGCGGTCGGTGAGATCTCGCCGGAGGCAAGAAAACTGGTGGAAGTAACACGCCAGGCCTTTTTTGAAGGAATCAAATACGCAAAAGCAGGCCATCATCTTCATGAGATTTCGGCGGCGATCGGTGCATACGCAGAGAGCTTCGGCTACGGCGTTGTCCGCGACCTGGTAGGCCACGGCATCGGAACGCACCTGCACGAAGATCCGGCAGTGCCGAACTTCGCACAGCCAAGCCGCGGCGTCCGTCTGCAGCCTGGCATGACGCTCGCCATCGAGCCGATGATCACAGCCGGAGGCTATGCAGTCAGATGGCTGGATGATGACTGGACCGTTGTGACAGAAGACGGCTCTCTTGCCGCACATTATGAGAACACGATTCTGATTACGGAGGGAGAACCGGAAATTCTGACACTTTCGCATACGGAGGAGGATTTATGAAACCGATTGTGAAAGGAATGTTTGCCAGAAGCCTGGCCGGCCACGATAAAGGAAAGCTGTATGTGATTTCGGATGTACAGGAGCCATACGTATTCCTGGTGGACGGAAAAATCCGTACCGCCAACCGGCCGAAAAAGAAGAAGCTGATTCACGTACAGCCGGATTACGAAATGACGGATGCGGTTCGTGATGAAGATATCCGTAAGGCATTAAAAGAAAAAAGTTGCAAAGAGTTGAAGGAGGATTAATCAATGTCTAAGGCAGATGTAATTGAAGTAGAGGGAACTGTCCTCGAGAAATTACCAAACGCAATGTTTAAAGTAGAACTGGAAAATAAACACGTTGTACTGGCTCATATCAGCGGAAAGCTGCGTATGAACTTTATCCGTATTCTTCCGGGAGACAAAGTAACCATCGAGCTGTCCCCATACGATCTGGACAAGGGACGTATTATCTGGAGAGATAAATAAGAAATACGATAAAAAAAGCCATCCGGCATGCCGGATGGCTTTTTCTCTGTATGTGTTTCTCTGTATTCATCCCCAATAACAGTAACCGTTCTACAGAACAAAGATTTCGATCACCGGCCTTCAGATTTCTGACAGCCACAAAGCAAGCACCAGTCTGCAAACCCTGCAGCATCCGCGGCGGCGGGCATCTGAATTTCTTTTCAGTCCCTTTTGAAACCTTCCAGATGTATTATGCAATATTTTAATAGAAAAAGCAATGAAAAAAGTATAAAATTTTATGAAAACTTTTTGTAAAAACCAGGAGAATTTGTGCACTTTTGAAACAAAATTTTTAAACCGTCAGAAAAAAAAGAAAAAGTGAAAAGACAGGAGAAAAGAGCGGCCGGAAAACCGTGAAAATGACAGATGAGGGCTCGAAAGCGACAGAAGAATATATGTTTGTGAATTCTGTGTGAAGTTGAAATATTTGGTTGAATTCTCAAAATAATGTGATACAATGCAATAGAGAAACTTTACGGAGAAATTTTACCGGGAAGGATCTCCTGTGCGGTGCGGTAAAATCCATGTACCGGCAGAAATCAGGGAAACATTTTATGAAACAGCAGGCTGCAGTCTGAAAAAAATTCGGATCTGCAGCAATGGCATCGCTGCTCCTTACAGATAACAGGAAAGGAAAATGTGCAATGACAAAAAGGGGAAAGAAAAAAGGCCTTGTTGCAGCATTGAGCGTAGTTGCAGTGATTGTTTTACTTGCCGCTGCATATGGAATCTTCTGTCTGATCATCGAGGATGACAAAATCTGGGCAGATGCTTCTATTAACGGAGTAAACATTCAGGGAATGAGCAAAAAAGAAGCTGCGCAGACAGTAGAACAGAAGTTTGAAGAAGATTATAAAGATACAGCTGTTACCGTTGAGCTGGATGGTCAGCAGTATACGATGAACGTATTTCCAATGCTGGGGATGGATGCTTCCGCAGAAATTGAAAAAGCATATGAAAAAGGCCATGGAAATCTTCTGGTTCGCGGTCTGGAGTGGGTCGAGATGAAATGGGGAAAGGCAGAGAAGCTTTCCTATGATGTGCAGCCGACTGCGACCCATCCAGATGAGGTGGAAGGAATTGTACAGGCATCCGGCATTCAGGATTACAACTCCATGCAGGATACTACATATGAAGTAACAGATACCGGCCTGATCGTGCATAAAGGCATTTCCGGAACCAGACCGGATGTGGATGCCTTAAAACAGCAGATCCAGACGAATGTGACAGCAATGAATTTCCAGGATGTAATTTCCTGCCCGACGGCAGAAAATCAGCTGACAGAACCGGATTTTGCCGGAATTGCAAGCCAGATTTATACCGATCCCGTCAATGCGACGCTGGATCCGGATAACGGATATTCCGTTGTGGCATCGAAAAACGGAACCTCAATGAATGCGGACAATGCGAAAGCCGAGTATGAGAGTGCAGAAGAAAATACGGATATCACGATTCCGTTTACATTTACCGAGCCGGAGATTACAACCGAGAAGATGAACGCAAACCTGTTTAAAGACACGCTTGGAAGTTACAGCTCCAGCGCAGCGGGTGGAACGAGCGGAAGAATTCACAACGTCGGACTTACGGCATCTATCTGCAACGGACAGATTGTTCTGCCGGGAGAAACCTTCTCTTTTAATGGTGTCGTAGGTGATACAACGGCGGAAAAAGGATATCAGGAGGCAGCAGGCTATCAGGATGGCAAAGTCGTCCAGGTACTTGGAGGAGGCGAATGCCAGGTGTCCTCCACACTGTTTTCCGCTATTTTGTACACAGACCTTGATGTGGTGGAAAGAGCCAACCATTCGATGCCGGTACATTATGTGCCGTCTGGAATGGATGCAACCGTATTCTGGGATTCACCGGATTTCAAATTTGAAAATAATCATAAGTACCCGGTGAAAATTGTGATGAATATGGACAGCAGTGACACACTGACCGTAAAAATTCTCGGAACAAAAGAAAACGACTATACCATTGAGCCAAGGGTAAAGCAGATCGATGAAATGAGTAATGTAACGTATCGTGATTACAAAGATGCAAGCGGAAATGTAGTAAAATCAGAATCCGTATGCGCAAGCAAATACAAACCGCTGAACTCAGGATCATGATGCAAAAAAGATGTTACCTGTAAAAAACAGGCGGGACAGAGAAGAGAAATCTGTCCCGCCTGTTTTTTTCTTACCGGTGGGAGAGATGAAAAAATGCACAGAAAAAGAGCAAAAAAAAATGAAAAAATATGTAAAAAATTTCTTGCATTTCCGGGAACAAAATGCTATACTATAAAACGAACTTTTGCGCGTGGACTTTTTTCTAACCCACAAAAAGAAAACGCATTCCAAAAGTTTACAACAGAAAATTCCCCTACACGGGGCGCTAAGGAGCAAAGAAAGGAGGATTCATCATGAAGGTTAGATCTTCTGTAAAACCGATCTGCGAGAAATGCAAAGTTATCAAAAGAAAAGGTAGCATCAGAATCATTTGTGAGAATCCAAAGCACAAACAGCGCCAGGGCTAATCCGTCATTAGGCTTGATCGTAATTGTGCAGATTTTAAGTGCGGCTGCAGCGAGGACGCGCGTGAATGCGTTGTTCTGCTGTTAATATTATAAAGTGAGACACCTGGCAAGTTGCAGCCAGGACACCTCCGGCGGGTGGACGCGCGGAGCGCAGACATCCCTTATAATATTGCTTAATACTCCGATCTGTCAGGTGGCAGAAGGAGAAAGGTCGTGCGAACACGGCTGGATACACGCATACCTGTATCCCAATTAGGAAAATATTAATGTTTTAGAAAAATGGAGGACAAAGTACATGGCTCGTATAGCTGGTGTAGACTTACCAAGAGACAAACGTGTTGAGATTGGTCTGACCTATATCTACGGAATCGGTAGAACAAGTGCAGATCGTATCTTAAAAGAAGCTGGAGTAAATCCGGACACACGCTGCAGAGATTTGACAGACGATGAAGTAAAGAGACTCAGCGCAGTTATCGATGAGAGTCAGGTTGTAGAAGGAGATCTTCGTAGAGAAATCGCTATGAACATCAAACGTCTGCAGGAGATCGGATGCTACAGAGGTATCCGTCATCGTAAAGGCCTTCCGGTTCGTGGTCAGAAAACAAAGACCAACGCAAGAACCCGCAAAGGTCCTAAGAGAACTGTTGCAAATAAGAAGAAATAATTTAACCAGTAGTCCAATATAAGATTAAGAAAGTGTAGGTTAGTTTTAAAATGGCAAAAGTGACAAAGAAAACGACAAAACGTCGTGTCAGAAAAAACGTTGAACACGGACAGGCACATATCCAGTCTTCCTTCAATAATACAATCGTAACACTGACTGATGCAGAAGGAAATGCTCTTTCTTGGGCAAGTGCCGGCGGTCTGGGATTTAGAGGTTCAAGAAAATCTACTCCATACGCAGCTCAGATGGCTGCAGAAACTGCTACCAAAGCAGCGCTGGTTCATGGCTTAAAGACTGTTGACGTTATGGTAAAAGGACCAGGATCAGGTCGTGAAGCTGCAATCCGTGCCCTTCAGGCATGCGGTCTTGAAGTTACAAGCATCCGCGACGTAACACCGGTTCCGCACAACGGATGCCGCCCACCAAAACGTAGAAGAGTCTGATTAGGAGGTTAAGAACATGGCAGTAAATAGAGTACCAGTCCTGAAAAGATGCAGATCCCTCGGAATGGATCCTGTATATCTTGGAATTGATAAGAAGTCCACAAGACAGCTGAAAAGAGCAAACAGAAAAATGTCTGAGTATGGTCTTCAGTTAAGAGAAAAACAGAAAGCAAAATTCATCTACGGCGTTCTGGAGAAACCTTTTGTTAACTATTACAAAAAGGCTGACAGAATGGAAGGACAGACTGGTGAGAACCTGATGATCCTTCTTGAACTCCGTCTGGACAACGTTCTGTTCCGTATGGGAATGGCTAGAACCAGAAAAGAAGCACGTCAGATCGTTGACCACAAACACGTTCTGGTTAACGGCAAACAGGTAAATATCCCGTCTTACCTTGTAAGCGCTGGTGATACCATCGAAATCAAAGAGGGTAAAAAATCCTCTCAGAGATATAAAGACATCGTAGAGGTTACAGGCGGCCGTCTGACTCCGGAATGGATCGAGGCTGATCTTGAGGCACTCAAAGGTGTTGTAAAAGAGCGTCCTACCCGCGAAATGATCGATGTTCCGGTTGACGAAGTGCAGATCGTCGAGCTGTATTCTAAATAAAGAATCGCCATACGCGGAAGGCTTTATTCCCATGAGTAATGAGCCAACCAATTTAAAAGGAGGGGCTTTCGAGTGTTTGATTTTAACAAACCGAAAATTGAAATTACTGAGATTTCTGATGACAAGAAGTACGGCAGATTTGTGGTTGAACCTCTGGAAAGAGGCTACGGTATCACATTAGGTAATTCTCTTCGCAGAATTATGCTTTCTTCCCTCCCTGGAGCAGCAGTAAGCCAGGTTAAAATCGAGGGCGTTCTTCATGAATTCAGCTCCATCCCTGGAGTAAAAGAAGACGTTACAGAAATCATCATGAACCTGAAGAGCCTTGCAATCCGCAATAACAGCGAAACCAACGAAGCAAAAGTTGCTTATATTGAGTTCGAGGGCGAGGGAGTTGTAAGAGCATCCGATATTCAGGTAGATCAGGATATTGAGATCATGAATCCGGATCAGGTAATCGCAACCCTGAACGGCGGCCCGGACAGCAAGCTGTACATGGAGCTGACGATCACAAAAGGCCGCGGTTATATCAGTGCTGACAAAGGCAAGAGCGATGACATGCCGATCGGCGTTCTCGCTGTGGATGCTATCTATACACCGGTTGAGCGTGTAAACCTCAAAGTGGAGAACACCCGTGTAGGTCAGATTACCGATTACGATAAACTGACACTGGATGTTTACACCAGAGGAACACTGGATCCGGACGAGGCAGTCAGCCTGGCAGCTAAGGTTTTAAGCGAGCATCTGAAACTCTTCATCGATCTGTCTGAGAATGCGAAGACAGCAGAAGTTATGATCGAGAAAGAGGACAATGAGAAAGAGAAAGTTCTGGAGATGAACATCGACGAGCTTGAGCTTTCCGTGCGTTCCTATAACTGCTTGAAACGTGCCGGTATCAATACCGTAGAAGAGCTGTGCAACAAAACTTCCGAAGACATGATGAAGGTTCGTAACCTGGGCCGCAAGTCTCTGGAAGAGGTACTTGCAAAGCTGAAAGAACTGGGACTGTCACTGAGTCCTGGGGACGGAGAATAAATCACAGCGATTTATCTTTCCGTTTGATTTGTAGACGAAAACCCCCTGTCAGTAAGTCCGAGGCAGCATGACTTGTGGGTTCCACAAATGGAGGAAAATTTAAAATGGCAAAATATAGAAAACTTGGCAGAACATCTGACCAGAGAAAAGCATTATTAAGAAACCAGGTAACCAACCTTCTGTATCACGGAAAAATCGTTACCACTGAGACCAAAGCAAAAGAGATCCGTAAGATCGCTGAAAGCATGATCGCACTGGCTGTAAAAGAGAAAGATAACTTTGAGACCGTTACCGTTACTGCTAAAGTAGCTCGTAAAGATGCTGATGGCAAACGTGTGAAAGAAGTAAAAGACGGCAAAAAAGTTACCGTATACGATGAAGTTCAGAAAGAGATCAAAAAAGATCTTCCGTCCAGACTTCACGCTAGACGTCAGATGGCAAGCTTCTTCTATCCTGTAACAGAGGTTCCGACCGAAGCAGCAGGACGCAAGAAAAACACCAAGTCCATCGATATGCCACAGAAAATGTTCGATGAGATCGCTCCGAAATATGCAGACCGTAACGGCGGATATACCCGTATCATCAAGATCGGACCGCGTAAAGGTGATGCAGCTATGGAAGTTGTAATCGAGCTGGTTTAATCTGTAAATAGTTTTGAAATCCGCAGGGGCTGCCTCTTAATAGGTGGCTCCTGTTTTGTTGTATATCATATTTTATATGACACAATTGCGAAATTGTGGCAATGTACGGGGTTGCATCTGCTTTGCGAATAAGGTACAATACAGAATACAGAACAGCTAAAATGGGATACAAAGGAGAGCATTTGCATGGAGAGCAAGAAAAAAATGTTGTTTATTTTTAATCCGTTTTCCGGAAAAGCACAGATTAAAAGTAAACTGTTTGAAATTATCGATGTTTTTGTAAAAGGCGGATATGAAGTCATTGTCCACCCGACGCAGGCAGTCGGAGATGGTTTCGAAAAGACAAAGGAGCTTGCGCCGCAGGTGGATCTCGTTGTCTGCAGCGGGGGCGACGGAACACTGGATGAAGTTGTCAGCGGTCTGATGGAAGTGGATCAGCGCGTTCCGATCGGTTATATTCCGGCCGGAAGCACCAATGACTTTGCAAACAGTCTTTCTATTTCGAAAGATATGGTACAGGCGGCAAAGGATATCATCGAGGGAAACCTGTATTCCTGTGATGTGGGAGCGTTCAACAACGACAGCTTTGTCTACATCGCTGCATTCGGCCTTTTCACGGATGTTTCCTATGAGACAGATCAGCACATGAAAAACATTCTCGGCCATCTGGCATACCTGCTGGAGGGATCCAAACGGATCTGGAATGTGCCGACGTACTGGATTAAAGTCGAGGCAAACGGGGAAACCTTTGAGGAAGAGTATATCTACGGTATGGTGACGAATGCCAAGTCCGTCGGCGGCTTCAAAAACCTGCCGGGACAGGATGTACGCCTGGATGACGGACTCTTCGAGGTAACCCTGATCAAACGCCCGAAAAACCCGCTGGAACTGAATGAGATCATTGCGTCCCTGCTGATGCAGGAGGATCACACAGACCTCATCGATTCGTTCAAGACCGACCGCATCATCATCGAGTCCAACCAGGAGATTTCCTGGACTCTGGACGGCGAATACGGCGGAGATCACGGCTATGTCTGCATCGAAGCGCGCAAACATGCCATGGAACTGGTTCTGAACAATAAGTAGGCACGGCTTTTTGATAAGTTTTTCACAAAAAAGTGCAAAAAAATGGATTTCGCCACGAAAACCATTTGGCATTTGCAGAAAGATGTTGTATAATAAAACCAGTTATGAAAGTAACAAGTATGCCGTAAGCCTGAAAACGGTACACGGCACAATTACAGACACAGGAGGTCATTTGAGCTATGTTAGTATCAGCAAAAGAAATGTTGGACAAAGCAAAAGCTGGCCACTATGCAGTTGGTCAGTTTAACATCAACAACCTGGAGTGGACAAAATCCATCCTTCTTACCGCACAGGAGATGAATTCTCCGGTTATCCTTGGTGTATCTGAGGGTGCAGGAAAATACATGACAGGTTTCAAAACTGTAGCTGCTATGGTAAAAGCTATGATCGAAGAACTGAACATCACTGTTCCGGTTGCTCTGCATCTGGACCACGGAACCTACGAAGGATGCTACAAATGCATCGAAGCAGGTTTCTCATCCATCATGTTTGACGGATCTCATTATCCGATCGAAGAGAACGTTGCAAAAACAAAAGAACTGGTAGCTGTTTGCAAAGAGAAAGGAATGTCTCTGGAAGCAGAAGTTGGTTCTATCGGTGGAGAAGAAGATGGTGTTGTAGGTATGGGCGAATGCGCTGATCCAAACGAGTGCAAGATGATTGCAGACCTCGGTGTAGATATGCTTGCAGCAGGTATCGGCAATATCCACGGTGTATACCCGGCTAACTGGCAGGGACTGAGCTTTGAGACTCTGGCAGCTGTACAGGAGCTGACAGGAACTATGCCGCTCGTTCTTCACGGTGGTACAGGTATCCCGGACGACATGATCAAGAAAGCCATTGACCTTGGCGTTTCCAAAATCAATGTAAATACAGAGTGCCAGCTTGCATTCGCAGCAGCTACACGTAAATACATCGAAGAGGGAAAAGATCAGCAGGGTAAAGGATTCGATCCTCGTAAACTGCTTGCTCCTGGCGCAGAAGCTATCAAAGCTACTGTAAGAGAAAAAATCGAACTGTTCGGTTCTGCAAACAAAGCCTGAGTTTAAGCACGAAAATGCTGTGCAGGATTCCTGGGGGACTTCCTCCTCAGGGTCCGCACAGTATTTTTTTTCGTGAGCAACGAGTCGAAGTCCGTGCTTGCACGAGACCTTGACGACTGCCGCGAAAGCTTTCATCGAATCCGCTAATTTTTTCGCCTGAATTAGGAAAGTTTTGTAAAATAATACGAAAAAGGGACTGAGTTCAAAAAAGCACTTGCGTTTTTGGGGTTTTTGAGTTATTTTAGTATCAGTTGGAAATCAAATCCATATGCGAATGTAAAACAAGGGCGTTCTACAAAAAATATAGCTTTTTTAGCTACCTTTTTGAGAACTCCTTTTTCTTGTATTAGGATCTTTTTAGAATCCGGCGGGAAGGTAGCATCGCAAAATTCACAAATGGAAAGGAAGAAAGAAAATGGGAGAATATGTAAATCCGGCCAAAATCTTTGGCGAAAATGTATTCAATGACACTGTAATGCAGGAACGTCTTCCAAAAAATGTTTACAAGAAGCTGAAAAAGATCATCGAAGAAGGCGGTGAGCTGGATCTTGCTACTGCAGATACGATTGCACATGAGATGAAAGAATGGGCAATTGAAAAAGGAGCAACACACTATACACACTGGTTCCAGCCGCTGACCGGTGCAACTGCAGAAAAGCACGATTCTTTTATCACAGCACCGATGCCGAACGGCAAAGTACTGATGAGCTTCTCCGGTAAAGAGCTGATCAAAGGCGAGCCGGATGCATCTTCTTTCCCGTCCGGTGGACTGCGTGCTACCTTTGAGGCAAGAGGATATACAGCATGGGACTGCACCTCACCGGCTTTCGTTCGTCAGGACGCAGCAGGCGCAACCCTCTGCATTCCGACTGCATTCTGCTCCTACACAGGAGAGGCGCTTGACCAGAAAACACCGCTTCTTCGTTCCATGGAAGCTCTGAATGTACAGTCCCTGCGTCTGTTAAAACTGTTCGGAAACACCACTTCCAAGAAAGTAACTCCTTCCGTAGGACCGGAGCAGGAATACTTCCTGGTAGATGCAGAGAAATTCCTGCAGAGAAAAGACCTGATCTACACCGGACGTACCCTGTTTGGCGCAATGCCTCCAAAAGGACAGGAGATGGACGATCACTATTTCGGAACCATCCGTCAGAGAATTGCTTCCTTTATGAAGGATGTCAACATTGAGCTGTGGAAGATGGGTGTTACAGCAAAGACACAGCACAATGAGGTTGCACCGGCACAGCACGAGCTGGCTTCCATTTATTCCGAGGCAAACGTAGCAGTTGACAACAACCAGCTCGTTATGCAGACTTTAAAGAGAGTTGCATGCCAGCACGGACTGAAATGCCTGCTGCATGAGAAACCGTTCGCAGGTGTCAACGGTTCCGGTAAACACGACAACTGGTCCATCACCACAGATGACGGCATCAACCTTCTTGAGCCGGGCAAAACACCGCACGAGAACATTCAGTTCCTACTTGTGTTAAGCTGCGTCCTGAAAGCTGTTGATGTTCACGCAGATCTGCTTCGTGAGTCCGCAGCCGATCCGGGAAACGATCACAGACTGGGAGCTAACGAGGCGCCGCCAGCTATTATTTCTGTATTCCTTGGAGAGCAGCTGGAGGATGTTGTAGAGCAGCTGATCAGCACCGGAAATGCAACCAAGAGCAAAAAAGAGGGCGTTCTGGAGACTGGTGTTAAGACACTTCCGGATCTCAAGAAAGATGCTACCGACCGTAACAGAACCTCACCGTTCGCCTTCACCGGAAACAAATTCGAGTTCCGTATGGTTGGTTCCCGTGATTCCGTTGCAGCTCCGAACATCGTACTGAACACCATCGTTGCAGAAGCATTCCGCGATGCATGCGATGTACTAGAAGGCGCTGAAAACTTCGAGGACGCTGTCCATGATCTGATCAAGAAGAACTTAAGTGAGCATCAGAGAATCATCTTCAATGGCGACGGATATGCAGATGAGTGGTTAGCTGAGGCAGAGAGAAGAGGACTTCCGAACATCAAATCCATGGTGTACGCAATCCCGGCACTGACCACTGATACCGCAATCAAACTGTTCGGCGATTTCAAAGTATTCACCGAGGCAGAGCTGGTATCCCGTGCAGAAGTTAAATTCGAGAACTATGCAAAGACCATCAACATCGAAGCAAAGACCATGATCGACATGGCAAGCAAACAGATCATCCCGGCAGTCATCAAATATGCGACTTCCCTGGCTGGATCGATCAACACCATCACCGCAGCAGGTGTTACAGCAGTTGGTGTACAGAAGAATCTGCTGAACGAGACAAGTGCACTGCTTGAGGAAACCCAGAAAGCACTCGACGAGCTGATCGCAATCGAGAATGCAGGATGCGAGATGGAAGACGGCGAAGCAAAAGCAAAATACTACTACGAGAAAGTTGCTCCGGCTATGGAGGCACTCCGTGCACCGGTTGACAAACTGGAAATGATCGTAGACAAAGAGATGTGGCCGATGCCGTCCTACGGCGATCTGATGTTTGAGGTTTAATCCGCAGACGGTCTGATAAATTGTAAAAATTCTGTGAAAACAGGGCAGAAAAAGAGGCTGTTTTTGACAACAGCCTCTTTTTTTAGTATAATGGGGATTAGCTGTTGCCAGAAGAAAAGGGCGGACAGCGCTGCCGGAAGAAACGGCAGGAAAACATGGAGGAAACGCTTCTGGATTTCGAAGGAAAACAGAAGTATACAGAACAATGAATGCAGAACTGGAAATTTTAGGTGTGAAGCTGAAACATTACCGCGTCGATGCGGCAATGGAGATTGCAGAGGAATACCTCTCGAACGATAAGCTGAACACCATCGGGATTGTTACAATGCAGATGCTGATGCAGGCGAGCAAGGAACCGACGTGGAAACAGTATATCGAAGATCTGGATCTGACGGTCATCGGGGAAACCGAGGTGCTGGAGGCAGCAGGAATTGACCCGGAGACGCCGTCCTATGAGGAAGTGGAGACGAACGAGTTCATCGCACGCTTTTTCTGGGGACTGATTCAGAAGAAAAGCCGGATTTTCGTACTGGGCGACACTGGGGAAGAACTGCAGACACTGCAGAAATATCTGACAGAAACGTATCCCGGCATTGAGATCGGAGGCGGTGCTGTCGTCGAGACGCTGGAGGAATCCGCGTTTGACAGCCTGGTCAACGAGATCAACAGCCAGACGACGGACGTGATTGTGAGCGGCCTTGCGGGAACGCGGCAGGATCGTTTCGTTCTGGAAAACAGCAGCAAAATCAGCGCAAAAATCTGGCTGAGCCTTGGCGAGCATTCGACGCTGCAGAACGAGGCCGGTATAAAAACGAGCTGGTGGGGAACTCTGCTAAAGAAGAATACGTTCAAGTGGATGGTAACAAAATATAACAGCGAAAAGGACGGTTGAAGTTCATGAACTGGATACGGAACAAACAGCAGTGGAGAGATTATCTGCTGATTACGCTGGGAACCGCGGTCATGGCGGTTGCGACCAGCTCGATTTACGACCCGGCGGGGCTTGTTACTGGAGGATTTTCCGGTCTTGCAATCGTCATCAAACAACTGAGCCAGATGCTGTTCGGAAAAGGAGTTCCGCTCTGGGTGACGAACCTTGTGCTGAACATTCCGCTCTTTCTGTTCGGAATTCGCATGAGCCGCGATTTTCTGGTGAAAACCATCTTCGGAACCCTGATGAATACGTTCTGGATTGCCGTTCTCCCGGTGCTGCAGCTGGTGCCGGATGACAGGATGCTTTCCGCACTGTTCGGCGGCGTTCTGATGGGAGCAGGCATCGGCCTCGTCTTCATCGGAAACGGTACGACGGGCGGAACGGATATGATGGCGGCTCTGATCCAGAGAAAGCTGCGCCACTATTCCGTTGCACAGGTTATGCAGGTGCTTGATGGAATCATCGTCATCGCCGGTATTTTTGTCTTCGGTATCCACGCTTCGCTCTATGCGATCGTGGCAATCTACGTGACGACGAAAATGACGGATGCCCTGATGGAAGGTATGAATTATGCGAAATCCGCGTTTATCATTACCGCGCATCCGGAGCAGGTAGCCGATGAGCTCATGAAAGAACTCGACCGCGGCGCGTCCGGCATCCACATCAAGGGAATGTACACGGGCGAAGAGCGTATGATGGTATTCTGTGTTGTGGGCAAAAAACAGATCCCGCAGCTCAAACAGATCGTAGGAACGATCGATCCGGACGCGTTTGTCGTTGTGTCGGATGCAAGAGAGGTCTTAGGAGAGGGCTTCCAGACGGATTTCTCCTGACCTTTTTACGTATTTTGTGGTATAAATGTTGTGTTTTCTCTTCCTTTTTTGTCTATTTTGTATTAAAATAAGTATATCTGTGAGGTACTTTGCATCAGGCGCAGAACCATAGGGGTGTGGATATGCCTGGCAATGAAAGCGGGTGCAGCCGGAGACAAACTATAGGATGAAAGAGGGAAGAAAATATGATTTCAAATCAGATTTTACAGAGTACCATTGAGGGAATCAAAAATATTTCGCGTGTCGAACTCTGCGTGACTGATGTAGAAGGAAAGGTTCTGGTAACGACGTTTCCGGAGGTTGAGATCAGCCAGAATGATATTGTAACGTTTGCGCAGTCTCAGGCAGATTCCCAGACCATGAAAAATTATCAGTTTTTTAAAGTATACGATGAACACCAGCTGGAGTACATTCTGGTTGTAAAAGGCGGAAACGATGACATTCACCTGATCGGGAAAATGGTTACCTTCCAGATTCAGGGCCTCCTTACCGCCTACAAGGAGCGCTTCGATAAAGACAACTTTATCAAGAACCTGCTGCTCGACAACCTGCTGCTGGTCGACATCTACAACAGGGCGAAGAAGTTACATATTGAAGTGGAAGCACGCCGCCTTGTATTTATTCTTGAGACAAATCCGGATAAGAACAGCGGGGCGCTCGAGAGCGTCAAGAGTCTGCTCGGTACCAAATCCGGTGACTTTATCACTGCCGTCGATGAGAAAAACATCATCATCGTAAAAGAACTTGCTCCAGGTGAGGATTATGCCCAGATGAACAAAGTGGCAGCCACCATTCTGGAAGCAGCAGGAAGAGATGAGGAGGGGAAAACCCACGTTGCTTACGGTACCATTGTCAAGGAGATCAAAGAAGTATCGCGTTCCTATAAAGAAGCCAGAATGGCGATGGACGTCGGAAAAATTTTCTCCGCTGAGAATGATATCTATGCATACAGCTCACTGGGCATCGGCCGTCTGATTTACCAGCTTCCGATCCCACTGTGCAAAATGTTCATCAAAGAAATTTTCGGCAACAAATCGCCGGATGACTTTGATGAGGAGACACTGACAACGATCAATAAATTCTTTGAAAATTCTCTGAATGTCTCGGAAACCTCGAGACAGCTTTATATACACCGAAATACCCTTGTCTATCGGCTGGATAAGCTGCAGAAGAGCACGGGACTCGATCTTAGAGTTTTTGAAGATGCGATCACATTCAAGATTGCGCTTATGGTTGTGCAGTACATGAAATACATGGAAACGCTCGATTATTAAGCGAGAACCCTTGAAGGAGGAATTGCATGATAACATTGGATAGTGTAAGTAAGAGTTACGCGAAAGGCCAGCCGGCCGTCAACAACGTATCCTTACACATCGAGAAGGGGGAATTCGTCTTTATCGTGGGAAACAGCGGTTCTGGAAAATCGACGCTGATCAAGCTCCTTTTGAAAGAACTCGAGCCCACATCCGGTACCATTAAGGTAAACGGACAGATCTTAAATAAAATGAAACGCTGGAGAGTGCCGAAATACCGCCGCGGTGTCGGCGTCGTATTCCAGGATTTCCGCCTTTTAAAAGACCGGAATGTCTATGAAAACGTAGCATTCGCACAGCGTGTCATCGAGAAACCGAACCGCGTCATCAAAAAGCGCGTGCCGGAAGTCCTGACGCTGGTCGGACTGGCAGAGAAGTACAAATCCTTCCCGAAGGAGCTTTCCGGAGGAGAGCAGCAGCGAGTTGCCGTGGCAAGAGCCATTGTCAACCGGCCTGACATTCTTCTGGCGGACGAGCCGACCGGAAACCTGGACCCGGGAAACTCCATGGAGATTATGAAGCTCCTGGAGGAAATCAACAACAGAGGAACGACCGTTCTTGTGGTAACCCACAACCGTGAGATCGTCAACTCCATGAAAAAACGCGTTATTACCATGCGAAAAGGCGTGGTAGTCAGCGATGAGAAGGAGGGCGAGTACCATGAGGTTTAGTACACTGGGCTACAGCATCAAACAGGGTGTCAAAAACATCTGGAGAAACAAGATGTTCTCGCTGGCATCCATCGCAACCATGGGAGCCTGTATCTTTCTGTTCGGTATCTTCTTTGCGGTTGTCATCAACTTTAACTACATCGTAAAAAATGCCGAGACAGACGTATCCATGACCGTCTTCTTCAACGAAGATGTGGATCAGGCGACGATCGATGAGATCGGAACGGAGATCAAGGCCAAGACCGATGTGGTCAAGGAATGTAAGTATGTTTCCGCGGATGAGACGTGGGAAAACTTTGCAAAACAGTATTTCGAAGGAAAAGAGGAATACAAGGACGGCTTTAAGCCAAACGACAACCCGCTCGCAACTTCTGCTCACTACGAGGTTTACGTATACCAGGTAGAGACGCAGGATGCACTGGCTGAGTATATCCGCTCGCTGGACGGTGTCCGTGAGGTTAAACAGGCCGAGGGCGCAACAACAACGTTGACGACGATGAACCGTGTCATTGGCTACGTTTCCATCGCGATCATCCTGATTCTTCTTGCCGTATCTGTTTTCCTGATCAGCAATACCGTCACGATCGGTATTTCGGTCCGGAAAGAGGAGATCGGTATCATGAAGCTGATCGGTGCGACGAACCTGTTTGTAAGGGCTCCGTTCCTGATCGAGGGTATCCTGATCGGTCTTGTCGGAGCAGCGATTCCGCTGGGGCTGCTGTACGTTGTATACAACAGAGTCATCAGCTACGTTATGACAGAGTTCAGCGTACTGTCGAACTTTATGGCATTCATGCCGGTATCGGCCGTCTTCCGGATTCTGCTTCCAGTCGGACTCATTCTCGGTATGGGAATCGGTCTTGTCGGCAGTATCTTTACGATTCGAAAACACTTGAAAGTCTGATAGGATTAGACAATATAATGAAGTAAAAATAAGTCCCGGAATCCGTCAAAAGATTCCGGGATCTTTCGATTGGGAGGCATATTTTGGAAGAACTGATGAAGGAAGAAAAAGAGGGCGTAAAAGCGGCAGAGCAGGAAAAACCGAAAAAGCGCAGAAACAGAAAGAAAAACCGAAAAAATGAGATGCGGAAGAGCTACTTTGCGGGCATGATTTCGATGCTGGCGATTGTAATGATCGTGCTTGTCGGAACAACGTTTCTCTGGCCGGGAAGCAGTGCGGACCACCCCGGCGGCTTCTGGTCGTGGCGGAAGACGGCGGCGATCAAAGCGATGATCAGCCAGCTTTACGCGGGCGATGTGGATGACACAGAGCTGTCGGATGCGATGTATAAAGGGATGATCAGCGGCCTCGGCGACAAGTATTCTACGTATTACACGAAAGAGGAATACGAAGCGATCAAGACAGCGCAGGAGGGTTACTATCAGGGCATCGGTGTTACGGTGACGCTGGACGGCGATAAGCTGCAGGTCACCGGCGTACAGGACGATACCCCGGCGGCGAAGGCCGGTATTCAGGCGGATGACCGCATTGTGAAGATTGACGGGCAGACACTCGAAGGCTTAAGCCTCAACGATGCGGTCGGTCTTCTGAAAAACAGCGAGAACGATACCGTGACGCTTTCCATCGAGCGGGAAGGCGAGGCGGATCTGATTGAAACGGAAGTCACAAAAGAGAAGCTTGCGGCGATTGTGGCAGACGGTAAAATGCTGGACGACAAGATCGGCTATCTGGCCATCAGCGAGTTTACAGGGCTTACCTCCGAGCAGTTCCAGAAAGCATACCAGTCACTGCAGGATCAGGGCATGGAGCGCCTGATCATCGACCTGCGCGGCAATCCGGGCGGCCTTGTGACGGCAGTCTGCGACACCCTGCGCCAGATCCTGCCGGAGGGACTCATCGTGTATACCGAGGATAAAAATGGAAAACGGGAAGAGTATACCTGCGACGGCGATACCCCGATCTCGATTCCACTCGTCGTGCTGGTTAATGAAAATACGGCAAGTGCGGCAGAAATCTTCACGGGAGCAGTCAAAGATTACGGCATCGGAACGATTGTCGGAACGACGACATTCGGAAAAGGCATTGTCCAGAATACATTCCAGCTCTCGGACGGCAGCGTGGTGAAACTGACGATTGCCCATTATTACACGCCGCTCGGAAACGACATCCACAAGGTCGGCATTACGCCGGATGTCGAGGTGGAGCTGCCGGATGACGCGACGAGCGATGTGCAGCTCGAAAAAGCGTTGGAAGTTGTCAAAGGACTGGAAAGTGCGGAATAAAATAAGAATTTTCACAGAAAAGCAGGAAAAAGGTAGGAAAAAAAGCACGAACGTGTTATCTTAGTAGAGGAGCCGAAAACAGATCTTGGCAGGCTCTAAAAGAAAGTGAGGAAAGACAGATGAACTTTACAGAAAGAAGAAAACAGGTTTTTGATAAAATGGACCAGGATTCCGCACTGCTTTTGTTTTCCGGAATCGAGCTGCATGTCAGCGCAGACGAATATCTGCCGTTTGAAGCAAACCGCAACTTTTTCTATCTGACCGGCCTTCGCAGAGATCACATGATCCTGATGATGAAAAAGACCGCAAAAGAGGAGAAATCCATTCTGTTTATCGAGGAAGCGGATCCGAGCCAGGAGAGATGGTTTGGAAGAAAAGTAACCGTATCCGAGGCACAGGAGATCACCGGAATCGATGACGTCCGTTTCCTGGATTCCTTTGAGGACATGGTAAACCGTCTGATGGCACGCGAGGACATCGGAACCCTGTATTTCGACTGCTACCGCTATCAGGTCGAGGATCTGCCGGATTACAACATGGTAAAGGCAGAGGAGTTCGCAAAGAAATTTCCAGGCAGACCGATTAAAAACATTGCTCCTGTCATCGCAGCACTGCGGATGCAGAAAGATGAGGATGAGATCGCTCTCGTCCGCCAGGCAATCAAGATCACCGACGACGCGCTGAAATTCGTGATGAAGAATCTGAAACCGGGCTGCACCGAGTATCAGGCACAGGCTGATTTCGAGTACAAGATTTTCCACGAGGGAGCAGACGGAACCGCATTCCCGACGATCGCAGGAAGCGGTGCAAACGGAACGATGCTGCACTACGATACCAACCGTGACGTGTGCGAGGATGAGACCCTGCTTCTGATGGACCTCGGAGCAAAATTCCAGGGCTACTGCGCAGATATCACCAGAACGTATCCAGTCAACGGAAAATATACGGACCGTCAGAGACAGGTTTACGACGTTGTTCTGGCAGCAAACCGCGCCGTTGCAAAAGCAGCAAAACCGGGTATGACATTAAAAGAGCTCGACGATATCGCAAAGGATGTTCTCGGCGAGGGCTGTGTGAAACTTGGCCTGATCGAGAAGAAAGAGGATGTCGGAACCTATTACATGCACGGCGTTTCCCATCACCTCGGCATTGATGTACACGATGTGACCGCGGCATGGAACGACAAGCTGCGTCCAGGCGCCATCATCACCGATGAGCCGGGTCTTTATATTGATGAGTGGGAGATCGGAATCCGGATCGAGGATGATATCCTGATTACAGAGGACGGATGCGAGGTTCTTTCCGAGAATCTGATGCGTGATCCAGACCAGATTGAAGCCTTTATGCAGGAAAAAGAGGCGTAAGAAAAAAACTACGGAGGATTTAGTTAGATGAAAATTGCAGTTACATACGATAACGGGAATATTTTCCAGCATTTTGGAAAAACAGAGAATTTTAAGGTTTACGAAGTAGAAGACAATCAGGTGGTTTCCAGCGAAGTGATCGGATCCAACGGAACCGGCCACGGCGCACTGGCAGGCCTTCTTTCCGAGCAGGGCGTGGATGTTCTGATCTGCGGCGGCATCGGCGGCGGTGCACAGGCTGCTCTTGCTGAGGCAGGCGTAGAGCTCTGCTCCGGAGCGGAGGGAGATGTGGATGCAGCGGTGGAAGCTTACTTAAACGGAACGCTCACATCTGCGGGTGCAACCTGCGATCACCACGATCACGAGGAAGGCCATTCCTGCGGCGACCACTGCGGAAGCCATGAGGAAGAGGAGAGCTCCTGCGGCGGTTCCTGCGGAACCTGCGGCGGCGGATGCGGTGCACCGACTCCGGTTATGGAAGGTAAGAATGTCGGAAAAACCTGCCGTACCCACTACAGAGGAACCTTCAACGATGGAACCCAGTTTGATTCTTCCTACGACCGCGGCGAACCGCTCGAGTTCATCTGCGGTGTGGGGCAGATGATCCGCGGCTTCGATGCAGCCGTTGCAGAGATGGAAGTCGGCGAAAAAGTCAACATCCATCTGATGCCGGAGGAGGCTTACGGAATGCCGGATCCGAACGCAATTTTCACCGTTGCGATCGCACAGCTTCCGGGAGCAGAGGAAGTAGAGATCGGACAGCAGGTTTATCTGCAGAACCAGTACGGCCAGCCGTTCCCGGTAAAAGTTACTGCAAAAGACGAGACCAATATCACGTTTGATGCCAACCATGAGATGGCTGGAAAAGAGCTGAATTTTGAGATTGAGCTGGTTGAAGTGAAATAAAAAAATGCATAAAAAAGAGTGTCAGGACGAAGGAGCCAGGCACTCTTTTTTGATGCGCAGAAAAATCAACGATTCCCATTTCCGATTTCCGTTATTTTTTGTAAAAGTAAACAAAAAATGACCAAAATTCATTTTTCACCATTTCAAATATTGACTAATAGTCATTTAAGTTGTAAGATGTGGTACTAGAAAAACAAGTTAAAAATGAATCAGAGGAGATGAATGAAAATGGTTAAAGTTGGCAAATGGATTGCCAAGCACAGGATTCTGATGCTGATCATTGGATTTCTGCTGATTATTCCGTCAGTCATCGGAATGGCAGCAACGAAAGTAAACTATGATCTGCTCAGCTATCTGCCGGAGCATCTGGAAACTGTAAAAGGACAGGACATTCTGGTAGATGAATACGGCATGGGTGCGTTCTCCATGGTTGTCGTGAAAAACATGGAAATGAAGGACGTACAGAAACTCGAAGAAAAATTCGAGCAGGTAAACCACGTAAAAGAAGTTTTATGGTATGACGATGTGGCAGACATCAGCGTGCCGGTTGAGATGATCCCGGAAAAACTCCGGAAAGCATTCTACAATGGGGATGCAACCATGATGCTCGTTCTGTTCGATAATACGACTTCTTCCGATGACTCCATGGAGGCAATCGAGGATCTTCGTAAAATTGCGAACGAGCAGTGCTTCATCGGCGGTATGACCGGTGTTGTTACCGATATCAAAAACGTAGCATTAAAAGAGCTGCCGGTTTACGTTGTCATCGCCGCAGTTTTGAGCCTCGTTGTCATCGAGCTGACATCGACTTCCTTCGTTGTTCCGATCCTGTTCCTGTTAAGTATCGGACTTGCAATCCTTTACAACCTGGGAAGCAACGTGTTCCTTGGTGAGACTTCCTACATCACAAAAGCGCTGACCGCCGTGCTGCAGCTTGGTGTTACGATGGACTACTCCATCTTCCTGCTGAACAGTTTCGAGGAGAATAAAAAGCGTTTCCCGGATGACAAAGAGCGTGCGATGGGCCATGCAATCGCCAACACGTTCAAATCCGTAGCCGGAAGCTCCGTTACCACCGTAGCCGGTTTCCTGGCACTGTGTGTTATGACCTTTGCCCTTGGCCGCGACCTTGGTATCGTTATGGCAAAAGGTGTTTTGATCGGCGTTGTCTGCTGTGTCACCGTCCTGCCGGCCATGGTTCTGGTATTTGACAAGGCAATTGAGAAAACGAGACACAAACCGCTGGTAAAAAGCCTGGATAAACCGTCCGCCTTTATCACCAAACATTATAAAGTATGGGTTGTGATCTTCCTGGTTCTGCTGTTCCCGTCGATCTACGGAAACAATCATACCCAGATTTATTACAACATCGCACGTTCCCTTCCATCTACCCTGGACTGTAACGTGGCAAACGATGAAGTAAAAGCGCAGTTCAACGTCAGCAACATGCACATCGTCATGATGGACCGCGATATGGATTCCAAACAGAAAAAGAAAATGATGGAGGAGATCGGCAACGTAAAAGGTGTCAAATCGACCATCAGCATGAGTTCCCTGCTTGGACCGACGATTCCGGAATCCATGATCCCGGAAAATCTCCGAAGCATGCTGCAGAGCGATGAGTATGAGCTTGCATTTGTGAGCTCTGAATATGAGTCCGCAACAGATGAAGTAAACGAACAGGTCAAAGCGATTGACAAAATCGTAAAATCCTACGATAAAAATGGAATGGTCATCGGTGAAGCACCGTTGATGAAAGACCTGCAGGATGTTACCGATGCTGACCTTGTCAACGTAAACGTGCTTTCCATTGGTGCAATCTTTATCATCATTCTGCTGATCTTCAAATCGATTTCTCTGCCGATTATTCTGGTAGCAGTCATCGAGTTTGCAATTATGCTGAATATGGCAATCCCGTATTATCAGGGAACCAGCCTTCCATTCGTGGCCAGCATCGTAATCGGAGCGATTCAGCTCGGTGCAACCGTGGACTACGCGATCCTGATGACAACCCGTTATCAGAAAGAGCGCCAGAATGGAAAAGACAAAAAAGAAGCTATCAGTATTGCGCATAAGACCAGTATGCCGTCCATCATCAGCAGCGGCTTCAGCTTCTTCGCCGCAACCTTCGGTGTAGCCTGCTACTCTCAGGTTGAGATGATCGGTTCCATCTGTACCCTGCTTGCACGAGGCGCGATCATCAGTATGGTCGTTGTTATCCTGATCCTGCCGGCGATGTTTATGATCTTCGATAAACTGATCTGCAAGACGTCGATTGGATTTTTGAAGAAGAAAACGAAATAAAACCAATTGGGAGAGTCCCCTGTGTCAGAAATGTGTCTGATGCAGGGGACTTTTGCGTCCAGGAGATGAAAAATGAATAGAACAAATATTCGAAATAGCTATACTTTTGTTATAAAGTCTGGTATAATCAGAGAAGCTATAAGAGAGACCGCAGAAAGCGGACAGACGAACAGATTGGATCTGCAGACAGAGCATACAGAAGGAGATATATATGGATCATTTTGTATTACATTCCGAATATCAGCCGACCGGTGACCAGCCGCAGGCGATTGAGGAGCTGGTGAAAGGATTTCAGGAAGGAAATCAGTGTGAGACACTGCTCGGTGTTACGGGTTCCGGTAAAACATTTACGATGGCGAATGTGATCCAGAAGCTGAATAAACCGACGTTGATCATTGCGCATAATAAGACGTTGGCGGCGCAGCTGTATGGAGAATTTAAAGAATTTTTTCCGGAAAACGCAGTAGAATATTTTGTCTCCTACTACGACTACTACCAGCCGGAGGCTTACGTGCCGTCTTCGGATACGTATATTGCGAAGGACTCTGCGCGGAACGATGAGATTGATAAGCTGCGGCTTTCCGCGACTTCTGCACTGAGTGAGCGGAACGATGTCATTGTGGTTTCCAGTGTTTCGTGTATCTATGGAATCGGAAGCCCGAAGGACTACATGGAGATGATTATTTCGCTCCGCCCGGGAATGGAAAAGGACCGGGACGATGTGATCCGGCAGTTGATTGATATTCAGTATGACCGGAATGATATGGATTTCCACCGCGGTACGTTCCGCGTGCGCGGTGATGTATTGGAGATTTTTCCGGCGGAGGAGACGGACAAGGCGGTGCGCGTCGAGTTCTTCGGGGATGAGATTGACCGTCTGGTGCAGATCGATACGCTGACGGGTGAAATCTTATGTGAACTGAACCACATCGCAATCTTTCCTGCCTCCCACTACGTTGTGCCGATGGACACGATCCTGAAAGCAACAGGCGAGATTGAAAAGGATATGGAAGAGCAGGTGAAGTTCTTCAAGCACGAGGGAAAACTGATCGAGGCCCAGCGCATCGAGGAGCGGACCAATTTTGATATTGAGATGCTCAAAGAAACCGGCATCTGTTCCGGCATCGAAAACTATTCGCGTTACCTCTCCGGATTAAAGCCAGGCGAGCCGCCCTACACACTGATGGACTATTTCGGAGATGATTTCCTCATCATCGTGGATGAGTCGCATAAGACTGTTCCGCAGATCCGCAGCATGTATGCCGGCGACCAGTCGCGGAAATCGACGCTGGTGGACTATGGATTCCGTCTGCCGTCCGCAAAAGACAACCGCCCGTTGAACTTCGGCGAGTTCGAGGACCGGATCGATCAGATCCTCTTCGTATCTGCCACGCCGGGCGACTACGAGGCAGACCACGAGCTGCTGCGCGCCGAACAGATCATCCGCCCGACCGGCCTTCTCGACCCGGATGTCGAGGTGCGCCCGGTGGAGGGACAGATCGACGATCTGATTTCGGAAGTAAAGAAAGAAACTGAAAAACACAACAAAGTTCTCGTGACGACGCTGACGAAGCGTATGGCAGAGGATCTGACCGACTATATGAAAGAGGCCGGCATCCGCGTGCGCTACCTGCACTCCGATATCGACACCCTGGAACGGACCGAGATCATCCGTGATATGCGTCTCGATGTCTTCGATGTGCTCGTCGGCATCAACCTTCTGCGTGAGGGTCTCGACATCCCGGAAATCACACTCGTGGCGATCCTGGATGCCGATAAAGAAGGTTTCCTGCGTTCCGAAACCTCCCTGATCCAGACCATCGGCCGTGCCGCACGAAACAGCGAGGGCCATGTTATCATGTACGCCGATGTGATGACCGATTCCATGCGCCTCGCAATCGACGAGACGAAGCGCCGCCGTGCCCTGCAGGAAGCCTACAACAAAGAACACGGCATCACTCCGACCACCATCAAAAAAGCCGTCCGCGATCTCATCAGCATTTCGAAAGAAGTGGCAAAGACAGAAGAAAAGATGGAAAAAGACCCGGAGTCCATGAGCCGCGAAGAACTGGAAAAACTGATCGGCCAGGTACAGAAACAGATGAAAGCCGCTGCCGCCGAACTCAACTTCGAAATGGCCGCCGAGCTGCGTGACAAAATGATCACACTGAAGAAGAGCCTGGATGACATGGAAGAATAAAAAATCAGAAATAAAAAAGAAGAAAAGAGCATGAAAAAAAGCGTGCCGGAAAAGCGACAGAAAACTTTCCGGCACGCTTTTTTGCGTCCGATTTTGATTCCTTCTTGTTCAGAATTGACGCAAAATAAGAATACCATTATAATATAAAATACGACCAAACGGTCGTATCAAAACGAAAAACACAAAAATAAAAAAGACAACAATAAAAAAATTAATCGCCGAATTTTCTCTTTTTACTGGAGACACTCAGCAGATAGTCGACCGAGCAGTCATAGAACCGTGCAAGCCGGATCACATAGTCGATCGGGATGTCGCGGATTCCTTTTTCGTAGCGGGAATAGACGTCGCGGTTGCATTCGAGCAGGGCAGAAATCTCTTTGATGGTGAGATCCTGATCGATCCGCATATCTTCAATTCTCTGGTATTTCATACGTTGTACCATCCTTTCAGATTCAAACCCATACTACCAAACGGTTGGATGAACAAAGTTAAATCAGATCATATGGTCGCAAATTGGAGAATGGGGCGGGAGAGAGAAACGGCGGGGGAAGACAGCCTGTGCAGAAAACAGAAAAATATGTACGGCAGAAATGGGGGAACGAATGGGAAAAGCAGAAAGAATAGAAATAGAAGATTTTGTCCAGAATATAGTGGAACGGATGGAGACGCCGGAAGCGTTTGAAAAAATGATCAGCCGGGAGGAAGAATGCGAAGCGCAGGGGCGGGAGAGCCGTCTGAGGGATGTGCTGAAGAAAGAATGGCCGGTGGACGAAAAGGGAGAGCGCATCTATCAGATCACTAATATATATGAAGAAAAAGCAGAAGAACTCCTCATTGTAGAACTGTATACCGGCATCCACCTGGAAAACGGAGTCCCGTGCGGGCATTTTACGCTGTATCTCTGCGGGGAGCCGGACGGATGGAAACTCAGCGAAACGCGGATGATGGAATATCTGCAGAATCTGTAAACGAAAAAGCAAAACAGGGAGGACAGGGAGAAGAAAAACTGTCCTCCTGCTTTTGCTGCGGCGGAGACACCGGAAAGTCAGGATCCATACGGCCGCTTCTCATCGCTGATGCCGACCAGATAATCCAGACTGACCTGATACAGCTCCGCCAGACGGATGGCAATGGAGATCGGCAGCTGCCGGACGCCTTTTTCATATCGGGTATACACATCGCGGTTGCAGCCGAGATAGTCGGCAACCTGGCGGATCGTCAGATCGCGGTCCGTGCGCAGATCCTCCAGTCTCTGATATTTCATGATTCATCACCTCTGAGAAAATGCTACTAAATGGTCGTATCGAAATGGCAGAATCCTACCATACGGCTATAGCGCCTTTGAAACAGTAGAATGCAATAAAAAAGAAAAGTCAGATTCCTTTTCAGAAAGAAAACGGTTTATACTTTTTTCACAATTTCTTCATAGAAAAACCGGGAAAAGGTGTTGACAAACAAAAGGCAGAGTGCTATCTTAAGAGCATAGATGTTAGCACTCCACTGAAACGAGTGCTAACAGGACTATACAACAGGAAGGAGCTTATCTTAGTGGATACAGAATTGGATGAAAGAAAAAGAAAAATATTAAAAGCGATCATCCAGACGTATCTGGAAACGGGCGAGCCGGTCGGCTCAAGAACGATTTCCAAATACACGGATTTGAATTTAAGCTCCGCCACAATCCGGAATGAAATGTCCGATCTGGAAGAGATGGGTTACATCTTACAGCCCCACACTTCCGCAGGACGCATTCCTTCCGATAAAGGCTACCGCCTCTATGTAGATGAGCTGATGCGGGAAAAAGAACAGGAAGTTGCAGACATCAAAAACATGGTCATTGAAAAAACAGACCGAATGGAAAAAGTTCTGCAGCAGGTTGTCAAAGTCCTCGCTTCATCTACCAACTATGCAACGTTGATTACAGGACCGGAATATCACAGAAATAAAGTGAAATTCATCCAGCTCTCAAAAGTCAATGAAGAGCAGCTCCTGGCCGTCATCGTCGTAGAAGGCAACCTGGTGAAAAACCAGATGATCGACCTAGACGAGACCATCAACGATGAACAGATATTAAAGCTGAACCTGCTTCTGAACACACAGCTCAATGGCCTGACCATTGAAGAAATCAATCTTGGCATGATCAAGAAGATGAAAGAGCAGGCAGGCATCCACTCCGGCATCATCAGCAAAGTGGTCGATACCGTAGCGGAAGCCATCGCAGTCAGCGAAGAAGATGTGCCGGTGTACACCAGCGGCGCAACCAACATTTTCAAGTACCCTGAGCTTTCCGACAGCAGCAAAGCCAGCCAGCTGATCTCCACATTCGAGGAACGGCAGAAACTGGTCGATATGATCAAAGGAGCTGCCGAGGAGCAGGACGGAGAGGAAAATACCGGTATTCAGGTATACATCGGAAATGAATCTTCGATGGAACCCTTACGGGACTGCAGCGTGGTCACCACCACATACGATATGGGAAACGGTATGCGCGGAACAATCGGTATCGTGGGACCAAAGCGGATGGATTACGAAAATGTGGTAGATAACCTGAAAACATTAAAAGTTCAACTGGACGCCGTCTTCAAAAAGCCGGACACAGGTGAGTAGAAAGGTGGAATGATCAGTGAGCGAAGAAAATAGAAAGAAAGAGGAAACCATGGAAGAACCTACACGCGAGATGGAAAAAGAAACCGGAGCAGAGACCGATCTGCCGGAAACCGAACCGGCTGCGGAGCAGGAAGAAGCAAAGAAAGCAGCAGAGGCAAAAGAAGCGGAAGCTGCAGAAGAAACTGCTGAGGATGGCAAAGAACGAAAGTTCTTCAAAAAGAAAAAAGATAAAAAAGATGAGAAAATCGAAGAGCTGACTGACCGTCTGACCCGTCAGATGGCAGAGTTCGATAACTTCCGCAAACGCACCGAAAAAGAAAAAGCAAATATGTATGCCATTGGAGCAAAAGACATCATCGAGAAGATTCTTCCGGTTGTTGACAGCTTCGAGCGCGGACTTGCAACGGTGGAAAACCCGGAGGAAGATCCGTTCGCAGACGGCATGAATAAAGTATACAAACAGTTTACCACAGCACTCGATGAACTCGGTGTAACCGTGATCGAGGCCGTTGGAAAGGAATTCGATCCGAACCTGCACAACGCGGTGATGCATGTGGAGGATGAGGAAGCCGGCGAGAACATCGTCGTAGAAGAGTTCCTGAAGGGCTACATGTACAAAGGCTCCGTAGTCCGTCACAGTATGGTCAAGGTGGCTAATTAAGCCTTGAAGATAAATAAATAGAAATTAAACCATTTTTTAGCATAATTCATTGAGGAGGAAACAACAATGGGCAAAATTATTGGTATTGACTTAGGAACAACAAACAGCTGTGTAGCCGTTATGGAAGGTGGAAAACCAACCGTTATCGCAAACGCAGAGGGTGAAAGAACAACTCCATCTATCGTAGCATTCACAAAAACAGGTGACCGTCTGGTCGGCGAGCCGGCAAAACGTCAGGCTGTAACAAACGCAGACAGAACCATCCGTTCTATCAAACGTGAGATGGGTACTGACTATAAAGTAGACATCGAAGGAAAGAAATACTCTCCGCAGGAGATCTCCGCTATGATTCTTCAGAAACTGAAAGGTGATGCAGAGAACTACCTTGGTGAGAAAGTAACAGAAGCAGTTATCACAGTTCCGGCTTACTTCAATGACGCACAGCGTCAGGCAACCAAAGATGCCGGTAAAATCGCAGGTCTTGATGTAAAACGTATCATCAACGAGCCTACCGCAGCAGCTCTGGCATACGGACTGGACAACGAAAATGAGCAGAAGATCATGGTATACGACCTTGGCGGCGGTACTTTCGATGTTTCCATCATCGAGATCGGTGACGGTGTTATCGAAGTTCTTTCCACAGCAGGAAACAACCGTCTGGGCGGCGATGACTTCGACCAGAAAGTAACAGATTATATCCTTGCTGAGTTCAAGAAACAGGAAGGCGTAGATCTTTCCAATGATAAAATGGCTCTGCAGAGAATCAGAGAAGCAGCAGAGAAAGCAAAGAAAGAGCTTTCCAGCGCTACTACAACCAACATCAACCTGCCGTTCATCACTGCAACAGCAGATGGCCCGAAACATCTTGATATGAACCTGACAAAGGCTAAATTCGATGAGCTGACCCACGACCTGGTAGAGAAAACCGCAGAGCCGGTACAGAGAGCACTTTCTGATGCAGGCCTTCAGGCATCCGAGCTTTCCAAAGTCCTTCTGGTAGGCGGATCTACCCGTATCCCGGCGGTACAGGATAAAGTAAGACAGCTGACCGGACACGAGCCGAGCAAGAGCCTGAACCCGGATGAGTGCGTAGCACTTGGTGCTTCCGTACAGGGTGGTAAACTTGCAGGAGACGCCGGCGCAGGCGATATCCTTCTTCTGGATGTAACTCCGCTGTCTCTGTCCATCGAGACCATGGGAGGTATTGCAACTCGTCTGATCGAGCGTAACACCACAATCCCGACCAAGAAGAGCCAGATCTTCTCAACAGCAGCAGATAACCAGACAGCAGTAGATATCAACGTAGTACAGGGTGAGCGTCAGTTCGCGAAAGACAACAAATCCCTCGGCCAGTTCCGTCTGGATGGAATTCCGCCAGCAAGAAGAGGCGTTCCGCAGATCGAGGTTACCTTTGATATCGATGCCAACGGTATCGTAAATGTATCTGCAAAAGACCTGGGAACAGGAAAAGAGCAGCACATCACCATCACCGCAGGCTCTAACATGTCCGACAGCGAGATCGACAAAGCAGTCAAAGAAGCTGCTGAGTTCGAGGCTCAGGATAAGAAACGAAAAGAAGCAATCGACGCAAGAAACGATGCAGACTCTATGGTATTCCAGACCGAGAAAGCAATCGAGGAAGTCGGCGACAAGCTGGATGCAAACGATAAGACAGCAGTAGAAGCTGACCTGAACGCACTGAAAGACCTCATTGCAAAATGCAATCCGGAAGAGATGACAGATGCACAGGTAGCTGACCTGAAAGCAGCTCAGGAAAAACTGATGACAAGCGCTCAGAAACTGTTCGCAAAGCTGTATGAGCAGCAGGGCGGCGCAGCAGGCGCTGGTGCCGGAACAGCTGGTGCAGGCCCGGATATGGGAAATGCAGGAGCAGCAGGCGGCCATGACGACGATGTCGTAGACGCTGACTACAAAGAGGTTTAATTTTCAGCATGTCACACTCCGTGAAAATACCGACTGTGAGTTGAAACAATAAGTAAATAAACGCAAAAAGCCCTGTGAGGCGAATGTTTGCAGGGGACGGAAAATACATTCCGCCCCCTGTATTTATGCTGGTATTGCTTTCGGAAAAGTGCTATACTGGAGCGTGCGGAAAAACATTTCTGCAAAGATGAAATTTGTGGAACAGAAATGAAAAGGTGAACATAAATGGCAGAAAAAAGAGATTATTACGAGGTCCTCGGCGTAGACCGCGGAGCGGACGATGCAACATTAAAAAAAGCATACCGTAAACTGGCCAAGAAATACCATCCGGATATGAACCCGGGCGACAAAGAGGCCGAGGCAAAATTTAAAGAGGCGACAGAAGCCTATGGCGTGCTGAGTGATCCGGACAAACGGCGTCAGTACGATCAGTTTGGCCACGCTGCATTTGAAAACGGCGGTGGCGGCGCAGGAGCCGGCGGATTCGGCGGCTTCGACTTTGGCGGCGGAGATATGGGTGATATCTTCGGCGATATTTTCGGCGACCTGTTCGGTGGCGGCGGAAGCAGAAGAAGAGCAAACAATGGACCGATGAAGGGAGCAAACCTCCGCGCTGTTGTCCACATTACGTTTGAGGAAGCTGTTTTCGGATGCCAGAAAGAGCTCGAGATCAACCTGAAGGATACCTGTACAACGTGCCACGGAACCGGCGCAAAACCAGGAACTTCACCGGAAACATGCTCCAAATGTAACGGTACCGGTCAGATTACGTACACACAGCAGACCATGTTCGGTTCTGTGAGAAACGTGACAACGTGTCCGGATTGTAACGGAACCGGAAAGATCATTCGCGATAAATGTACCGCATGCCACGGCACGGGCTATACATCCAGCAGAAAACGCATTCAGGTCAACATTCCGGCTGGAATCGACGATGGACAGAGCATCCGGATCCGTGAAAAAGGTGAGCCGGGTGTAAACGGCGGACCGAGAGGAGATTTGCTTGTCGAGGTTCAGGTAACCCGTCATCCGATCTTCCAGAGACAGGATATGAACATCTTCTCTACCGCACCGATTACATTTGCGCAGGCAGCGCTCGGCGGTGATGTGAAGATCAGCACCGTTGACGGAGACGTTCTCTATACCGTAAAACCGGGAACTCAGACCGATACCAAGATCCGTCTGAAGGGAAAAGGCGTTCCATCTCTCCGGAACAGCAATGTACGCGGCGATCACTATGTAACACTTGTTGTTCAGACACCGACCAGGCTGAACGAAAAAGCAAAAGAAGCCCTTCGTGCCTTTGATGAAGCTTGCGGAAACCGTCAGGTGCCAGAAGCAAAAGCAGCCGATGGTGAGAATACCGCAGAACAGCCGAAGAAGAAAAAAGGGTTTATGGATAAGGTGAAGGAAGCGTTTGAGGATATTGATAAATAAAAAATCTATCTGTTTTTGTTCTCATTCGGACAAAATTTCTCACAGACTTGAGCATGTAGAATATGAAAAGTCTTTTCCAACACGCTCTAATATGAAAGAAATAGAAAATATGAGATAAATGAAAAGAAGAACCTGCAGGAGAAACAGGTTCTTCTTTTTTGACAAAATTTAAAAATACAGAATATTCAGAAAATTGCAATATTGATCTAAATCAAGAGAATGATGAGATGTGAAAAACTGTTCATGATATAATTAACAAAATTGCATAGGAATAAAAAAGATTGATGTTATGTAATGTAAAATAAAAAGGCAGAAAGGAAATAGAGCGGTTGGAAAATGAAAATATAGAAAAACAGGAGTTCTTCAAAACTTATTTAGGTATCAAAAATAAAAATGTGCTGAGCAGTCTGGAACAAATGGCGTATGTCTGGAAGGTGAAAGATAAGGAAGTTATCATTCGAGAAGGGGAACCGCTGCCATGCGTTCCTTTTCTGGTATCGGGCATTGTAAAAGGGTATTGTGAAAGCAAGGGAGATGGAAAAGAGCATGTTTCCTGCTTTGGTTATTTAAAAGGAGACATTGTTGTAGGAATTTCCAATTTATCCGTAAATGTGAAATCACTTTTGACGATAGAATCAATCAGTTCGTGTACCATGCTGTGCGTCCCGATACCAGAATTGTTGAAGTTGATTGAGCAATCGCCGGAAATGATGCGTTTATATAACCGTGCACTCAGCCTTGCATATAAAAAGCTAATTGAACATGAGGATATTGTTGCAAACCACAGGGCAAAGGAACGATATCAATATTTTGTTGATACCTATCGGGATCTGGTAGACGTTGTGAGTAAGAAAGATATCGCTTCCTATCTGCATTTATCGCCGGAGAGTCTGAGCCGTGTCCTGAAAAGCTATAAGGAAGAAAAATAGAAAAACGAATCGAAAAGTGATGCGCGCTGAGCGGAAAAATTTAATCAAATCAAGGAAATCCCTGTTTTCATTGAGGAAAGCAATAAGCAGTGAGGCGGGGAATTGCGTGAATCAGGAGGGGAAAGCCCCTTATAAGAGAGAAGACGGCAGATCTAAAAAAAGCAGATTATAAAGTACAAAAAAGAAATGGAAGGGGAAGAAAAATGGCATTTTTAGATGGAGTAAAAGGAAAAATTTCAAAAGCAGGATATTCAACTATGCAAAAAGCAAAGGATTTGTCGGAGATTACGAAACTGAATATGGTGATTTCTGAATCGGAGACGAAAATCAATGAAATCTACAGTGAAATAGGATATAAAGTTTACTGTGCATATCGGGAAAATCCGCTGGAAGAAGTCAAAGAGGAAATTGGCCAGATCCGGGAGCTGGAAGAGGCTATGGAAGCATGCAAACTGCAGATCCAGGCAATCAATGCAATGAACAGCTGCCCGCGCTGCGGTGCAAAAATCAAACCGGAAATGATGTTCTGCAGCAGCTGTGGAATGAAACTGCAGAGTGAAGAACAGGAAACGGTGGAAGAAGAACAGGAACGGCCGGCTTTTTGCAGTGAATGCGGAGCACCGCTGGAACCGGATATGAAATTCTGTACGGTTTGTGGACATAAAGTTGACGAGTAAAATCGAGAGCGTGTTTGAAAAAGCAAAGCACAGAAGAGAAGATCAAATCAGACAGCAAAAAGATAAATGATCCAAAATAGGGAGGTGGATTTTGGATCATTTATTGCAAAGAAAAAAGATTTGTGGATAAAAAGGGACAGGAGAGGAAAACAAGTATGAAAAAATGCCCGGTATGTGGAAAAGAGTGGTCAGATGCGACAAGATTTTGCGGAAGCTGTGGAGCAAAACTGGAGGATGGAAATATTGTAGTGCCAGATATAGTGCCGGATGATGGGAAAGAGGAGCAGAGAAAAAAAACAGAGCCGGTCAAACCGAGTGTGAAAAAAACGATAGAACCTGTCAGAACGAAAACGAGGGAAACAGCAGAAAATAAAAAGATAGCAGAAGAAAAAGAAGAAGAAAAAAACACAGCTGAACGTAAAAGAGCAGAATACAATAAATCGGACGCCGTGCTGCCGGTAAAACGCAGAAAAAAAGGATGGAAAATTGCGACAGCACTTGGCCTGACTGCAATAGTGGCAGTCGGAGCAGTAGTTTTCTGTGTGAAGTCCGGGGAAAACATGGAACACCCATTTGTAGAATTATATGGGGACAGTTATGAAATTCTCACGAAAGAAAAACTGGGACATACCATAACCATTACAGACAATGGGCTGGACTGGTGAGAAGAGATCCCTATTACCTATTGTGGAAAGCAGAGTAGCAGTGTCCTTACAGAGTAAGAGAGTGCAAAAAATCTGGAAAATTATATTAGGACTCTATTCAGAAGTAAAGATACGATGAGAGAAAAAGGAGTAGAGAATATATGAAAAAAGCAGGAAGCCGAATTTTGATCATTACTTTTGGAATTATGGCGGCTATAGCAATTTTATATCCATGGAAGTTTGTTCCGGAATATGGAATACTCCAGATGACGGAATCAGGGGAAAAAGCTGGAAAAACAGCGGAAAGCCAGGAGTCCGATGAGGAATATATGCAGGTGGCAGATCGTGCAGTCGAAGTATTATTTACAGGAGATACCGATACGCTTCTGAGCCTGTTGCCGGAGCGGTATTTTGGCCAATATGGGGAAACGTTACAGTGGATCATAGAAAATGCAGTGGAAGAGGAACTTCAGAAACTGCAAGATGAAGTTGGGGATATACAAATTACCCATTGGCCAGTCAGATCAGAAAAACAGTCCGAAGGCAACATGGAAAAAATAAAAAGTCATTATGGAGAAGAAGGAGATACGGTCACCGATGCAAGAAATGTGTTTGTGGAAGTGAGTGCATCCGGCATAGAACCGGAAGAAATGGAGATAGCGGTTGTTGAAATTGACGGAAAATGGTATCTCGACTCTGAGGGTTGGGACGATGGATCGAAAGAAAACTATGACGACGAAGACGACGAAGAAGAAGATGATGATGATACATGGTCGGATGATGAAGACGATATAAGTTCAAATGCGGAGACGTCTCATACATTGGAAAATATGAAATTTTCTGATGCAAGAGAATTTCAGGATGGACTTGCCTTTGTAAGAATTCACGGAAAGGGGGAATCTTACAAAGGCTTTCTGGATAAAAAGGGAAAGTTAAAGTTTTATATACCTTTTGATGAAGATGCAATTGATGCAGATATTTATCGGTACGATGTGAATTTTAATAATGGTTATAACTGGTTCGTCTATGACAATATTTTTTATGTGATTGACACGGATGGAATGATAAAAAGCCAGTATGATGCAGACAAAGTGGCAGATTACGGCGGTGGTTATACCTGGCTGGAGGAGGAAGAAAATGTATCCTGGGATGATGCCGGGTTTTGGAAATATACACTGTATAGTCCGGAAGGGGGTGAAGTGTGTGATTATACAGTCAGCAATCAGGACCTGGAAAATCTGAGTTTTAAAAGATCCTACATGGGTGATGGAAAATTTCTGTATAAAAAAATGGACGGTACGAAAGAAGTCTGTGTTCTGGTTGAGCCGGAACTGGGAAAAGAAACAGAGTTAAACGTTTCGTTTGACAAAGCAGAAGAACATGGAATGCGGGACGGACTTATCATAGAAACGGGCGCAATGGACGATGGATATTGGGCAGGGGATGAAAATCCGTTTCATATTACAGTGATCGGGAATGGAGAAGAAAAAGAAATTGAAATCCCGAGTCAGTATCTTGGCCCGTTTGGCGGATATCCGACTCTGCTCGACTGGACAAAAAAATATGCACTTTTTACGGTAAGACAGGACGACCAGGACATTTATTTTTTGTGTGATCTGGAGACAGGCGATATCAAAAAATATACAGGAAAGTATGCGCCGTATTTTAAATATTATTCCACTACAACAAGCTGCATCGAGGATAATGTTCTTGCACTTTCCATGTATGGGGAAGATAATCAGTTTTATGTCTGCCTGATCAATGCGGATACCATGAAAGAAATTGCCGATCCGATTGCCGGAGAATCTTTTTCCATGGAAGATAAGACATTACTGATCGATCAGAAAGAATTGTATGATTTAAGCGGGAATCTGTTATATACCGTTGAGGATGGAAAAAAAGGAGAACTGGTCAGTGATGGAATCCTGCAGGTAACATACAGCGAGGAAGAAAAAGAGACTGTGGATGGTGAGTCGGAATATGTCGAGGTAGATAAGACAGATTATTACGATCTGAAAGGCAAAAAGTTATTTTCGGAAATGGATACAGCAGATAGCAAAATGGTGCCGGAACCATCAGAAGAAGTATAAAAATAGAGCAGAACAGGAGAATTTTCAGATGAAAACAAAAGCAAAATACGTCATTGTAATTCTGTTTTTATGTACGATACCACTATATTTCTGCAGAATGATCGGCTGGAAAGATGATGCCATCCGGCTTTACGATGTGATTCTCTATGGAATGGAAAGCCAGGAAGGAGACTCTTTTGTCGGAGGGATGATCTGGAAACTGATGCAGGAAAGTGTCTTTGAAAATATCAACGCATGGTTGATTGGAACAGCGGCAGTAACGCTTGTGGGATCAGTTCTGGTTACGCTGTTAAATGGAAAAAAGACCTATGTTCTGGCAATTGTATTATCCATCGTGACAAACGGAGGTCTTGCGTGGTCAATGCAACGACTCAGCTGGGGATGGAAAAACAAGGTTGATTATAACGGCCAGATGACAGGAATGCCGCTTCGCATGGAATTTGTGTGGGTGTGGATAGCACTTCATGTTCTGATTCTTATATTTGCACTGTGGGGAATGGTTTCTAAAGAGAAAAGTGCTTCAAAGAAAAGTATTTCAAGAAAAATTGAGCCGGAAAAAATCAAATCAAAAAAAACGGAATCGAAAAAAATCAAGCCGGAAGAAACCGTATCAAAGAACCCGGCAGCTTCGAAGATGCGGTCAGCGTGTCCCTCCTGCGGAAGAATTCCGAAAGAAGGAGAAAAGTTTTGTACGCGCTGCGGATCAAAACTGCAATAAGAGGAGCAGAAAATGAAAAAGGAAATCAAATGTCCCAGGTGCAGACGCAGGATTCAGAAAGAAGATGCCTATTGCCAGTACTGTGGCTGCCATGTGGCGGAAGAAAAAAAGAAGAAGAGAAAAAAGAAAATTCGAAGATTTCTGGTACTTGTCATTGTGATTGTGCTGTTTTTAGGTATCCTGCTTGCCATTGCAGTTGGATCACAGAAGAAGCAAATACAGGGATGGAAAGAAAGACAACTGGAAGAATGGAAACAAAAACAGGAAAAAGTGCAGGCAGATGAAGGTGACCAAAGCCAAAAACAGAACAAGAATCAGAATGGAGAACAGTCGCAGGATAGTCAGGATGTGAAAGAGCCAGGCACAATGAAAAAATGTGCCAATGGGGATACGGTTTATCAGCCGTCGGTAAGTACCGTTTCTTATGATGAAGATACCGGCCTGTTGTACTACGAAAATCTGCTGATTGTTTATCTGATAGAAAACAGCAGCCAGGAAGAGCGGGAAGCACTTGCAGCAAAGGTAGATGGAACGCTGGTTGGAAATATGAGCGGAAGCATGAACGTGATTGAAATCCTGGTGGAGGACACCGCGTATGCGGATCTGGAACAGAAGGCTGAAATTCTGATGGAAGAAGAAAATGTGCTCTACAGTTCGACGGAAATTCCGATGATGATGGAAAATACTGCAGATGAGAATCCATGGGAGGCAGGAGAACAGGATAAAAAGAATAATGACCATAATGAAAGCAAACCAGATGGAAATGACTGGTGGGCAGAGGCAATTGGAGCATTTTCTGCATGGGACTATGTTGATTCCCACGAGCAGGATCTTGCCAATGTGGCGGTCGGCATTATGGATGATGGAGTTGATGCGGAACACGAAGAATTTCAGAAAAACGGCGAAAGTAAAATTCACTGGCTGGAAGATTACAAAGAAAATCTGGCATTTGACCATGGCACACATGTGACGGGATTGATCGGTGCGGAAAATAATCAGGCCGGAATCCGTGGTGTGGCAGATCGGACGGATTTGTATTTTGTGAGCTGGTGGAAAGAAGATCTCTTCAGTACAGGAGAATATGTAAATGTAACAAAACAGATGATTGAAACGATGCTAAGTGAACATACGGCCTGCGTGGTGAATAATTCATGGGCAACTGTGATACAATCCAGAGAGCAGTATTTAAAAGATACGCTAATCGGGGAAAGACCGGTATGGGAAGAAAAAATAGCGGAGTTTCTCATAGAAAAAGGGAAGATTGATCAGAAATATGAGTTGTACGAAAGTTATCAAAAGGAATTAGAAACGAGCGCAAAATGCACTTCCAGTCAGATGATAGTGATGCTTTTTGAATTGCTTTTAAATCAACAGGAAAGATTTTTAATTGTCCAGAGTGCAGGCAATGGGTATGATAACGGTGGTGTGGGATTTGATGCTCAAAAGACAGGAGATTATTGCGGAATTAATGAGGAGGTTTATAACAGACTGGATGGAGAAACGCATAGATTAAGCAGAAGCGGATACTCCTATGAGAAAATTCGAAATCATATCCTGATTGTAGGTGCAGTGCAGGAAACAGAAAAGGGATATCAAATGACAGAATTTTCAAATTATGGTTCCAATATAGATATTGTTGCACCTGGATATGATGTTTACAGCACGATTACAGAAAAAGATGATTCCTATACCGAAGAAAATCCAGGCCATAAAAATCTTAGAACAGTGAAAAACGGGATTAAATATGGAAATCTGTCTGGAACATCCATGGCGGCCCCACTGGTTTCCGGTTCTGCGGCTGTTCTGTGGTCTGTGGCTCCGGAACTTTCGGCGGAGGAGGTAAAAGAGACACTGATCTCCACAGCCGGAACCGCAAGATCAACCTGTCAGGAGGACAAGCGGGAAGAGTATCCGATGCTGAATCTGAAAGCTGCCCTGGAAAAGGTGGCAAAAAAAGATGCAACACATGTAATACTGGAAACCTTTTATAATAACGGAGAAAAAACGCATGACCTGTTTGCTTCAGAAGAAAATCGGGATCAGGAGTATGCTGTGATTACCGGATTGGATCAGGATGAAAATGTAGTATGGACCATTGAGACAGAAAAATCTCCGGCAGCGGAGATAACAGCCAATACAGAAATTGGAATTTATGAAGACAGGTATTATTATGCGCATTGTGGAGTTATTTATGCCGTACGCCTCCGGGACGGAAAAGAAATCTGGCACAGTGCATCATCACATGGTTCCATGACAGGAACGGATTTCGGACCGGACGGAACACTTTATTACTGCTCTTTCTATGGACCGGATTTTGGCGCAATTGATAAAGACGGAAATGAATTGTATGAAGTAGAAAGTTTCTATCCGGGATACTATTGGGCATATGAAGTACATTACGAAGGTGATCATGTTGATGTGAAAATGGACGGTACACCGTCCGGAGAAGAAACGGTGATCCGTGTCAATCTTTCTGACTATTCTTATTCTGTGGTACAGGAGTAGAAAACATGATTCCAGGCATAAACCCAAGGATAGACTGAAACATGAGTCTAGGCATAAGCACGGGATAGGACAAAACATAAGATAAAGTATAATGGGATGCCGCAGTTCGGGAAAAAATCCGGATTGCGGCATTTTTTTGCTGTCATGCACACGAACAAAAGATCCAAGGGGAGCTTTTTAGTGAAAAAAGAGTGAATTTGCACACAGGAAGTCCGAAATTTGATATAATATGAGAAATTTGAGGGAGATAAAAATTTTTTAACCGAATCATCGCTAACTACAGATATCCATTCGATGAACAGGAAAGGGACAGGGGACTTTATTTATGAAATTTCGACCATGTATTGATATCCACAATGGAAAAGTAAAACAGATTGTTGGGGGATCCTTAAAAGATCAGGGAAACCAGGCAAATGAAAATTTTGTTTCGGAGCAGGATGCGTCTTACTATGCGCAGTTATATGAAGAAAAAGGGATCACCGGAGGTCATGTGATTCTTCTGAACAAAAAAGATTCCGAATATTATCCGGAAACAAAGCGCCAGTCATTGCTGGCACTCTCGACGTACCCGGGCGGCCTGCAGGTGGGAGGCGGCATTGATGCGGAGAATGCGTGCGAGTTTCTGACAGCGGGGGCAAGCCATGTGATTGTGACTTCGTATGTATTCCGCGACGGCCATGTGTTCTATGAAAATCTGGACAAGCTGGTGACGACGGTAGGAAAGCAGCGGCTGACACTGGATTTAAGCTGCCGGAAGCGGGACGGAAAATACTATATCGTGACGGACCGCTGGCAGAAGTTCACGGACGAAGAAGTGACAGAGGAACTGCTGCATCACCTGTCAGAATACTGTGATGAGTTCCTGATCCATGCCGTGGATGTCGAGGGAAAGGCTTCCGGCATTGAGACGGAGCTGGTGGAACTGCTTGCGAAGATGAAAGATTTTCCGGTGACGTACGCCGGCGGCGTGGGAAGTTTTGAAGACCTGGAGCTGCTCAAAAAACTGGGAAACAACCACGTCGATGTGACAATTGGCAGCGCACTGGATCTGTTCGGCGGCAAAATGAAGTTTGAAGACGTGCTGGCAGTATGCCGCCGGTAAGCGGAAACGGACGTTCACCCGCGCCATTCGCAAAACCGCGCTTTCAGCGCTCTCCGCTGCTGCGCAGCTCCTTTTTGCTCATAACCAGGCGCTCCCTTTGTATCTTATTCTCGACAGATTTTCATGCGAGCATGAAATCTGTCAAAAATAAGATACAAGTGAACTGTAACAGAAAAAACTCTAAAATATTCATGAATTTTCTAAATACTATTGCAAATAAAGACAACTATTGCTATAATTAGAGTTACTTACAGGGGAAGTGAAAAACCTGTAAAATTTGAGAGCAAAGGGGTTGGGCATAATGAAAATTACCATCAGCGGAAAAAATATTGACGTGACAGAGGGATTAAAAGCCGCGGTCAATGAAAAACTTGGCAAACTGGAGAAATATTTTACGCCTGACACAAATGTCATTGTAACCTTAAGTGTAGAGAAAGAAAGACAGAAAATTGAGGTTACCATTCCGGTAAAAGGAAATATCATCCGTTCCGAGCAGGTAAGCAACGATATGTACGTATCCATCGATCTGGTAGAGGAAGTCATCGAACGCCAGCTTCGCAAATACAAAAACAAAATTGCCGACAAACAGCAGGAAGCAGGAAACTTCCAGAAAGAATATCTGGAGCATGACTATCTGGAGGACGAAGACATCCAGATCATCCGTACGAAAAAATTCGGCATGAAACCAATGTATCCGGAAGATGCCTGTGTACAGATGGAACTTCTTGGACACACCTTCTTCGTATTCCGCAATGCAGAGACCGACGAAGTAAACGTCGTTTACAAGAGAAAGAACAACACCTACGGTCTGATCGAGCCGGAGTGCTGAAAAGTAAATAAAGAATGAACAGTCACCCTGTTTCCAGCTTAGAAAAGCTGTGAAACAGGGTGATTTTTTCGCGGAAAGAGCCGGAAAGTCCGGGAAAAGCCGTAAAAACAGCGGAAAACCGGGGAACGGCACCAAATGTTTACGAAAAATTCATTGTTATCTTGTGCCAGAAGTGGTAGAATAGTACCATATGTTAATATGGCAATTAATAGAGAAAGCAGGAGCAAACATTCTATGAAATTCACAGAAAAACTTTTTGGTACGCACAGTGAGCGCGAGCTGAAACGAATCTATCCAATTGTAGACAAAATCGAAGCTCTCCGCCCGACCATGCAGGCGCTGACCGATGAAGAGCTGCGTGCCAAGACAAAGGAATATAAAGACCGCTACAACGGAGGCGAATCCCTGGATTCCATTCTCCCGGAAGCATTCGCAACCGTCCGCGAGGCAGCAAAACGTTCCCTCGGTATGGAGCACCACCGCGTACAGCTGATGGGTGGTATTATCCTCCATCAGGGCCGTATCGCTGAGATGAAAACCGGTGAAGGAAAAACCCTCGTTTCCACCCTTCCGGCTTACCTGAACGCACTGACCGGACGCGGCGTCCACATCGTTACCGTCAACGACTACCTGGCAAACCGAGATGCAGAGTGGATGGGAAAAGTCCACAGATTCCTCGGTCTGACCGTCGGCGTCGTTTTAAATGATATGAAAAACGATGAGCGCCGCCAGCAGTACGCATGCGATATCACCTACATCACCAACAATGAGCTTGGTTTCGATTACCTGCGTGACAACATGGTGATCTACAAAGAGCAGCTCGTACAGAGAGAGCTTGCTTACTGTATCATCGACGAGGTCGACTCCGTCCTGATCGACGAGGCAAGAACACCTCTGATTATTTCCGGACAGAGCAGCAAATCCACCAAGCTGTACGAGACCGCAGATATTCTGGCACACCAGATGCAGCGCGGCGAGGCAAGCGGCGAGATGACCAAGATGACCGCGATCATGGGCGAGGAGATCGAGGAGACCGGAGACTTCATCGTCAACGAGAAGGACAAATTCGTTACCCTGACCGATGACGGTGTGAAGAAAGTCGAGAACTTCTTCCATATCGAGAACCTCTCCGATCCGGAGAACCTGGAGATCCAGCACAACGTGATCCTGGCGCTGCGTGCCAATTATCTGATGCACCGCGACAAGGACTACGTAGTCAAAGACGACGAGGTTCTGATCGTCGATGAGTTCACCGGCCGTATCATGCCGGGGCGCCGTTATTCCGATGGTCTGCATCAGGCAATCGAGGCAAAAGAGCACGTAAAAGTAAGAAGAGAGAGCAAGACTCTGGCAACCATCACGTTCCAGAACTTCTTTAACAAATACGAGAAAAAAGCCGGCATGACCGGTACTGCCCTCACCGAGGAGCAGGAGTTCCGTGACATCTACGGCATGGACGTTATCGAGATCCCGACCAACCGCCCGGTCATCCGTGTGGATATGGACGATGCCGTATACATGACGAAAAAAGAGAAATTCCACGCAGTCGTAGAGGAAGTCAAAGAGGCACATGCCGTGAACCAGCCGGTTCTGGTTGGTACCATCACCATCGAGACTTCCGAGCTGATCAGCAAAATGCTTCGCCGCGAGGGAATCCCGCATCAGGTCTTAAATGCGAAGTTCCATGAGCTCGAGGCAGAAATCGTAGCCCATGCCGGTGAGGCAGGAGCCGTTACCATCGCGACCAACATGGCCGGCCGTGGTACCGATATCAAGCTGGATGATGTGGCAAAAGCTGCCGGCGGCTTAAAGATCATCGGCACCGAGCGTCATGAGTCCCGCCGTATCGACAATCAGCTCCGCGGTCGTTCCGGCCGTCAGGGAGACCCGGGTGAGTCCCGTTTCTACATTTCCCTGGAAGACGATCTGATGAGACTCTTCGGTTCCGAAAAACTGATGGGCATTTTCAAATCCCTCGGCGTACCGGAAAATGAGCAGATCGAGCACAAGATGCTTTCTTCCGCCATCGAAAAAGCGCAGAGGAAGATCGAGGGCAACAACTACGGAATCCGTAAAAACCTGCTCGACTATGACCAGGTCAATAACGAGCAGCGTGAGATCATCTACAAAGAGAGACGCCGCGTTCTGGACGGCGAGAGCATGAGAGACACCATTTTCAAGATGATTGCCGACACCATCGACAATACTGTGGATCTCTGCATCGGCGAGAACACCGAGCAGTCCGAGTGGGATCTGACCGAGTTAAATGAGATGCTGCTCTCCATCATGCCGGTGAAGGCAGTGACAAAAGAGCGCGTAGAGAAGATTTCCAAAAACGAGCTGAAACAGCAGTTAAAAGAGGAAGCTGTTAAACTCTACGAGGAGAAAGAAGCAGAATTCCCGGAGGAGGAGCAGATTCGTGAGCTTGAGCGTGTCGTTCTTCTGAAGGTTATCGACCAGAAGTGGATGGATCATATCGATGATATGGATCAGCTCCGCGAGGGTATCGGCCTGCAGGCATACGGCCAGAGAGACCCGAAGGTTGAGTACAAGATGGCAGCTTACGACATGTTTAACGAAATGCTCGAGTCCATCCAGCAGGATACCGTCCGTCTCCTGTTCCATGTACGTGTTGAGCAGAAAGTAGAACGTGAGCAGGTAGCCAAAGTGACCGGAACCAACAAAGACGAGTCCGGCCCGAGAAAACCGGTACAGCGCGCAGAGCGTAAGATCTATCCAAACGATCCATGCCCGTGCGGAAGCGGCAAGAAGTACAAACAGTGCTGCGGAAGAAAACCGGTTTGATAAAAGCAGAACAGCAGTGAGACGGATGAGCACGATCCGTTTGACAAAGCACGCAGCTTCCCTACCAGAAGCTGCGTGTCATACAAAATATAAAACAGAAAGCAGGTGAAGCTTGTGGTAGTTGAATTAGACCAGTTCAAAATGGAACTTGGCACATACGATAAACCATTAGTGGAAGTGAGGGATTCACTTTGACCTCGCTAACAAAGAGCAGAGGATCGAAGAATTAGAGCGTAAAATGGAGGAACCCAATTTCTGGGACAACCCCGAAGAAGCGCAGGAGCAGATGAAACAGCTGAGCAGCATGAAAGAGGACAGAGATACGTATCAGAAACTGGTATCCGCCAAAGAAGATATGGAAACTCTGATCGAGATGGGACAGGAGGAGGATGACGATTCCGTTGTTCCGGAAATCGCGGAAATGATGGAAGAGTTCAAGGCATCCTTCGATGCCATCCGCATCAAAACCCTGCTGTCCGGCGAATTTGACAAGGACAATGCGATCATCAAACTGAACGCAGGTGCAGGCGGAACCGAGGCGTGCGACTGGTGCGGCATGCTGTACCGTATGTACACCAGATGGGCAGAACGCAAAGGCTTTACGATCGAGGAACTCGACTTTCTGGACGGTGATGAGGCCGGTGTGAAGTCCGTGACATTCCAGGTCAACGGCGAAAACGCTTACGGTTATCTGAAATCCGAAAAAGGCGTTCACCGTCTCGTCCGTATTTCTCCGTTCAACGCGGCAGGAAAACGCCAGACATCGTTCGTATCGTGCGATGTTATGCCGGATATCGACAAAGAGATCGATGTTGAGGTTCGTGATGAGGATATTCGTATCGATACGTACCGTTCCAGCGGTGCCGGCGGACAGCACATCAACAAGACGTCATCGGCGATCCGAATCACGCATATGCCGACCGGCATCGTGGTTACGTGCCAGAATGAGCGTTCCCAGTTCCAGAACAAGGACAAGGCAATGCAGATGCTGAAAGCAAAATTGTATATGCTGAAACTCCAGGAGCAGGCAGACAAGCTGAGCGACATCCGCGGCGAAGTAACCGAGATCGGCTGGGGCAACCAGATCCGTTCTTACGTTATGCAGCCATACACCATGGTCAAAGACCACCGTACCAACGCAGAGACCGGAAACGTCGATGCAGTCATGGACGGCGGAATTGATCTGTTTATCAACGCATATCTGAAGTGGATTGCCCTCGGAACCGGAGCGAAAGAGGAAGAAGCATAATTCGGCTGTGGGCAGAGCACAGTGACAAGTAAAATAAGGAGCATTTTCACCAACAGAGGACGGAAATGCTCCTTTCTGTTTTGAAGCCAAAGGCAAACAGGAGGTAAAAGTATGGGTATTATCAGAGCAGCAGTCAATGCAGTACACGGCAGTTTCGCCGATCAGTGGCTGGAGACCGTGGAACCGTATGAGATGGGGGAACATACGGTATTTACAGAGGGAATTCTGGTAAGAAAAGGCCAGAATAAAAAGGGAAGCCAGACGATTTCAAACGGTTCTGTGATCCATGTCTATGACAATCAGTTTATGATGCTGGTGGACGGCGGAAAGATCATTGATTACACCGCAGAGCCGGGCTACTTTACCGTAGACCAGTCATCGTCTCCGTCGATGTTCAGCGGATCGCTTGACGCAGCCGTAAAAGATACGTTTGAGCGCCTGAAATTCGGCGGCCAGACCCCGCATGAGCAGAGAGTTTTCTATATTAATCTGCAGGAAATCAAGGGAATCAAATTCGGAACGAGAAATCCGGTCAACTATTTCGACCAGTTCTACAATGCCGAGCTGTTCCTTCGGGCACACGGTTCCTATTCCATCCGCATCATCGATCCGCTCCGCTTCTACGCAGAGGCTGTGCCGAGAAACGCATCCCGCGTAGAGATCGAGGATATCAACGAGCAGTATATGAACGAATTTTTAGAGGGCCTGCAGTCCTCGATCAATCAGATGGCAGCCGACGGCATCCGCATTTCGTTCGCAGCATCCAAGAGCGCCGAGCTGTCCCGCTACATGGCAGATGCGATGGATGAGAGCTGGCGGGCAATGCGCGGCATGGAGATCCAGTCCGTGGCAATCGCAAGCCTTTCCTACGATGAAGCTTCCCAGAAACTGATCCAGATGCGCAACGAAGGTGCGATGATGTCTGATCCATCGATCCGTGAGGGCTATGTACAGGGAGCGATGGCACGCAGTATGGAGAAAGCAGCAGCCAACCCAAACGGAGCCATGAACGGCTTTATGGGTGTTCAGATGGGCATGAATGCCTTCGGTTCCTCGTTTGCATCGGCGTCCGCTTCGAATCAGCAGCAGATGCAGCAGCAGGCGGCAGCCAAGGCACAGCAGGAAGCTGCAAAAGGCGTATGGAAATGCTCCTGCGGAACGGAGAACACCGGCAATTTCTGCTCAAACTGCGGAAGTGCAAAGCCGATGGTGTGGATCTGCGGCAAGTGTGGAACCGAGAACAGCGGTAAATTCTGTTCGAACTGTGGCAGCCCGAAACCGGAAGCGGCAGGAAAATGGGTCTGCGCATGCGGAACGGAGAATACCGGCAAGTTCTGCTCGAACTGCGGAAAACCAAGACAGTAAAAGAAAACAGATAACCATCCAATACAACAGCGGCTCCGGGGAAGGAGGGATAGAATATGGAGGTTATTACATACAAATGCCCGAACTGCGGAGGCGATCTGACCTTCGATCCGGCAAGCGGAAAGTATAAATGCGAGTACTGCCTGTCCTCGTTTACACAGGAAGAAGCCGAAAGGGCGAACCCGAAAGCAGCGGAAGCGCTGAACGGGGAGGACGATGCTGCCGGTGCACAGGAAGCATCCGATGCACAGAAGGAAAGCAGTACGGAGGAAACAAAAGGGGAAACAGAGCAGGGCGAAGCAGTTGTCTACACCTGCCCGAACTGCGGCGCCGAGATTGTGACCGATGCGACGACGGCAGCGACATACTGTTTCTACTGCCACAACCCGGTGGTGCTTTCCGGCCGGCTTTCGGGAGAATATATGCCGGATTTTGTGCTGCCGTTCAAAATCAGCAAGGAGCAGGCAATCGAGAAATTTTTGTCATTTACCCGGAAGAAACACTTTATTCCGAAGGACTTTTTCGAAAAGAGTCAGGTACAGAAGATGACAGGTGTCTATTTCCCGTACTGGATTTACGGCGGAGACTTTGAGACGGATTACATAGCGCGCGGCCGGAAGGTGAGAGTCTGGCAGACCGGTGATGTGGAGTACACAGAGACCAGCATCTACGATGTCCGCCGGGAGGGAGAGGTCCGTGTGGACGGTCTGTCGCGTAACGCTCTGAACAAGGCAGACCGCGATCTGATCGAATGCGTACAGCCATACCGTCTGGAGGAGATGCAGCCGTTTTCCATGGGGTACCTTTCCGGCTTTCAGGCGGAAAAGCGTGATATCGAACAGCAGCAGATCGCACCGGAACTGAAAAAAGAACTGGAGACGATGGCACGCGGCGCCATGCGGAATGAGGCGAACGAATATATCTCCCTCGAGCAGGAAAAAATGAACCTTTCCCCGAAGCAGGAGAACTGGCGTTACGTCCTGTTTCCCGTCTGGACGCTGACGTATCCGGGAAAGGACGGGAAGGTTTACTACTATGCGATGAACGGCCAGACCGGAACGATCAACGGCGATTTTCCCTATGAGCGGAAGAGAGCCCTTCTGACGTCGGCTGTGAGTGCTCTTCTGGTTCTGATTGTGATGCTGATAGGAGGGTATTTCGCATGAGAAGAATGAAAAAAGCAGGACAATATCTGCTCGGAATTTTTGCGGCCCTTCTGCTGTGCGGAGTTTTTTCTGTGAATATTGTAAAAGCCGAATCCCAGTATGTCTACGACAATGCATCACTTCTTTCCGATGAGGAGGAGCAGGACCTCGAGAGATCCTGTACAGAGTTCGAGCGCAATACAAAGCTCCATATGGTCATCCTGACCGAGCGCAGCAGTGGTTCCGAGGACTGTCAGGCGATTGCAGATGATTTTTATGACAAAAAGTATCCGAAAGAGCCAAACGGTGTCTGCTTCCTCATCGACATGGGACAGCGCCAGATCGTGATTTCGACGTCCGGTATTATGCAGTATTATATGTCGGACACGGAAATTGACGATATTCTGCAGGCGGCGCAGGGGTACGCGAAAGACGGCGACTATGCGGGAACTTTTGCAAAAATGATTACGATGACGCAGGAATGCTTCGACCGCGGCGTTTCCGATGCGGACTATCTGATTACAGAAGATGGTTCCATTATTCATTACCGTAAGATCAACAGCACGGAGGCTCTTATTGCTGTTATCGCAGCTGCTGCGACAGGAATTCTTGTTTATTTTGGAATTTGGAAAAGCTATCGACGAAAGAAAAACCGTGGTGCAAAGAGCTATGCGGATCTGAAACGTGTAAACATTAGAGACCGCAGGGATGCGCTGATCGACCGTCATGTATCGATGCACAAAATCCAGAAGGATGATGGAAACTACGGCGGAGGCGCTTCTGGCGGCGGAGGTGGCGGCGGAAGCACCGTTCACACTTCGTCGAGCGGAAACAGTCACGGCGGCGGAAGCATTGGCTTCTGAAAACCGATTCGAAAAAATTCCTTGCGTATTGTGTCGGAATATGATACGATCTTTCCTGTGAAAACAAATGTATTTCCTGGAAAGAGTATAAAGGTAGAGGATTGCCATGAGAGAAGAGAAAACAAAGTACTATGTAATCAAAGAAAAAGCGGTTCCCGAGGTTCTTTTGAAGGTCATCGAGGCCAAACGGCTGATGGATATGCAGGAGCTTACCGTGCAGCAGGCAACGGAAAAAGCGGGAATCAGCAGAAGCTCTTTCTATAAATACAAAGATGATATTCTTCCTTTTCATGACAATGCAAAAGGAAAAACGATTACGTTTATTCTGCAGATGGACGATGAGCCGGGACTGCTTTCCGATGTGCTGAAGATTATCGCCGAGTTTCACGGAAACATTCTGACCATTCATCAGACGATTCCGTTAAACGGCGTGGCGTCACTGACAATCAGCGTGGATATCGCGGAAGACCGGGGAGACGCCTCGGAGATGATCAACGAGATTGAGTCCAGACAGGGAGTTCATTATTTTAAAATCTTAGGACAGGAGTCCTGAAAAAGAAAAAGCAAGAGAGGGACAAAAGAGATGATTCAGATTGCAGTATTAGGATATGGCACCGTTGGTTCCGGCGTGGTAGAAGTCATCAACACGAACCATGACAGCATCAACAAGAGAGCAGAGAACGAGATTAATATCAAATACGTTCTGGATTTAAGAGATTTCCCGGGAGATCCAGTGGAAAAAGTGCTGGTACATGATTACGAAGTGATCGCAAACGATCCGGAGGTTGATATTGTTGTCGAGGTCATGGGCGGCGTTGAGCCGGCTTACACCTTCACAAAACGTGCGCTGGAGGCTGGAAAGAGCGTCTGCACATCCAACAAAGAGCTGGTGGCAAGACACGGTACCGAGCTTCTTGCAATTGCAAAAGAGCACGGCGCAAACTATCTGTTTGAGGCAAGCTGCGGCGGCGGTATCCCGATCATCCGTCCGTTAAACTCCTCCCTGACTGCAGATGAGATCGATGAAGTAACTGGTATCTTAAATGGTACCACGAACTATATCTTAAGCAAAATGGCAAGCGACGGTTCCGATTTCGCGGATGTATTAAAAGAGGCACAGCGCCTCGGCTACGCAGAGCGCAACCCGGAAGCAGATGTAGAAGGCTACGATGCGTGCCGTAAAATTGCGATTCTTTCTTCTCTTGCTTATGGAAAAGAAGTCAATTACGAAGAGGTTTACACCGAGGGAATCACAAAGATCACCGCAGAGGATATCAAATATGCGACCTCGATGGGAACCGCAATCAAACTGCTCGCAACAAGCCGCAAGGTGGGTGATCAGTATTACGCCATGGTAAGCCCGGTGATGATTGACGCGAAAAACCCGCTGTACAGCGTAAACGGTGTCTTCAACGCCATCTTCATCCACGGAAATGTACTGGGTGATGCGATGTTCTACGGAAGCGGAGCAGGAAAGCTTCCGACCGCAAGTGCCGTTGTAGCCGATGTCGTAGACTGCGCAAAGAACAAAGGCAGAAACATCATGATGAGCTGGAGCGAGGAAAAACTGGACCTGCTGCAGATCGATGATGTAAAGAGCCGCTTCTTCGTCCGCGTGTCCGGCCACGCCGCAGAGCGCCAGAGTGAGATCGAGGAGCTGTTCGGAAAAGTAGAAATCGTAGCAGTTCCAAGTCTGTCCGAGGAGTTCGCATTTATTACCGGCGAAATCACAGAGCAGGAGTACAGAGAAAAAGCAGAGAAACTCGACGGAATCCAGAGCAGAATCCGCGCGAGAATTTAAGATCTCGAAATAGACATAACTAAAAAGACGTTTCACAGCCGTAAAGCAAGGGGTGTGAAACGTCTTTTTAGTTATCTTAAAATTTATTTTTAAAGATCTGTGCCGGATCCAAAGGAATCCGTATCATATCCCACCGGTTCCGATGCCGGATACAGGACATCTTTCCGTTCCTGATAGAACGCAGCCATCGTGATCTGCATATAGGGCATTACCCACAAAAAGCCGATGACACAGGAACAGGATGCGAGAATCTCAAACCCTAAGAAACTTAAGAGAAGCAGAATGTAGCGGAAAAAGTTCTTCTTCATCATCGCAAAGCTCTGACGGATCGCCTGGATCGGGCCGATGCCGGGAGCGTCGTTCATCACAAAGGTGGAAAGGGAAAACGGAACCAGCACCAGCGTGGAAACGAGAGAGCCGATCAGCTTGTAAACGTAAACGTTCATCAGAGAAGAAAGCTCGGCTTCGATGGAAAGTGCTGTTCCAAGCGTCAGTTCCGCACTCGGGGAGGAAAGATACTGGAAGCCCGGAATGCTGGAAATCAGGGCGATCACGGAGCTGATGCCGTTGATGATAAGGAACATCAGCACGTACTGGTCCGGGTGGTGATAGAAAGCGTAGAGCATATCACCGACGGAAATCGGTTCCCCGCGCAGCGTCGAGAGGCAGAGTTTTAAGTAGCCTGCCTGGAAGAGGCTGAGGAGCAGGGAAAACAGGAACAGCGTCAGATTCAGGAAAATGATATCGTACAGCGTTGTGCCTGAAAAAATCAGCGTCGGGATGAGGGAGCAGGAGAAGGTGAGAAACAGGTTGATCGCGGTTGCGCCCACCAGCGTGCCGCATCGGCCTGCCATGGCCTCACGGGCCTGCTTTTTCAGTTCTGAAAATTTCTGTTTTTGTCCGTTCATGAAAAATCCTTTCTGGTACCTAGATGGTATTTCCGTCGGTGGTTGTTCCGTTATCCGGTGTCATCTGGTATTCCTGCATGTACTGATTGTAATACCGCTCAAGCAGGTTGGTGCTGCCGCCGCTGACCATGTTGAAAAGCAGGAAAGCATACATGCAGATACCGACAATTATGCCGATGGTACAGCCCGCCAGACCGGCTTTTGCCGTGCCGCTCATGCGTCCTGCGCCGCGGCTTAAAAGGGCGAAGATCACGCCGAGCGAGCCGAAAAACAGGGAACCCATGTTGAGCATGAACAAAAAGGAGCAGATCGCCATGACCATCGAAGCGGCCGCAAGGGCCTGCGAACCCGTCCTGCGCGGCGGCTGTACGGGAGGCTGCTGCTGGTAATGCTGATACGGTCCGGGACGCTGGCCCTCAGGCACGCCGTACGGATGGGAGGACTGATAGGAATCTCCGGACTCATTGGTGTTTGGATCGTAATTTTCTGGTGTCATAAAATGTCCTTTCTTCTGCAAAAAAGCGCGGTTTCACACGCAGTCTGTCAAAAAAGCTATAGTAAAGATTTTATCATGTAAGGTTGACAAAAACAAGACCTATTGATAAGGTAATAGAGTGGCTGTTCCGCCAAGGGTCCCGCTTTTTATGCGGGAAAAACAGAGAAGGAACAGCGTGTTTTGGAAGAGACAACAGGAGGAATTTACCTATGGATATGAATCAGGTATTGGCAGCCGAGCTGAACGTCAAACCGTGGCAGGTAGAAGCTGCAGTGAAACTGATTGACGAGGGAAACACGATCCCTTTTATTTCACGATATCGAAAAGAAGCAACAGGTTCCTTAAACGATGAGATACTGCGAAATCTGTACGATCGTTTGATGTACCTGCGCAGTTTAAATGACCGCAAGGCCGTTGTCCTGGCGAGCATCGAGGAGCAGGGCAAGCTGACCGCAGAACTGAAAAAATCCATCGAAGAGGCCGCAACTCTCGTGGTTGTAGAGGATTTATACCGCCCGTACCGCCCGAAACGCCGGACGCGTGCGACGATCGCAAAAGAAAAAGGACTGGAGCCGCTGGCGAATATCATTCTTCTGCAGATGACAAAAGAGCCGCTCGAAAAAGAGGCAGAGGCTTTTGTTTCAGAAGAAAAGGAAGTCAAAACGGCAAAAGACGCCATTGCTGGTGCCTGCGACATCATCGCCGAGAGCATTTCCGATGAGGCCGATTACCGTATGGAGATCCGCCGCAGAACCGAGGCGAAGGGCCTGATCGTCTCGACAGCAAAGGATGAGAAAGCAGAGTCCGTTTACGAGAATTACTATGAGTTTTCCGAGCCGGTATCGAAAATTGCCGGACACCGTGTGCTGGCACTGAACCGCGGTGAGAAAGAAAAATTCCTGAACGTCAAAATTGAGGCGCCGACGGAAGAAATCCTGCGTTATCTCGAGAAAAAAATCATCACCAAAGAGAATCCGCAGACAAAGCCGGTTCTGCAGGCGACCATCGAGGATGCCTACAACCGTCTGATCGCTCCGGCCATCGAGCGTGAGGTCAGAAATCAGCTCACCGAAAAGGCAGAGGATGGTGCGATCAAGGTCTTTGGAAAGAACCTTGAGCAGCTTCTGATGCAGCCGCCGATCGCAGGCCAGGTTGTCCTTGGATGGGACCCGGCGTTCCGTACGGGATGCAAGCTGGCCGTTGTCGATGCGACCGGAAAAGTGCTCGACACCACCGTGGTTTACCCGACCGCGCCGACGAACGAGAAGAAGATTGCAGCAGCAAAAGCGACCGTAAAAGATCTGATCCACAAATACGGCGTCACCCTGATTTCTGTCGGAAACGGAACTGCAAGCCGTGAGTCCGAGCAGATCATCGTCGAGATCTTAAAAGAGATCCCGGAGAAGGTTGCGTATGTGATCACAAACGAGGCAGGAGCGTCCGTTTACTCCGCAAGCAAGCTGGCAACCGAGGAATTTCCAAACTTTGATGTCGGACAGCGAAGCGCCGCTTCCATCGCACGCCGTGTGCAGGATCCGCTGGCAGAGCTTGTCAAAATCGATCCGAAATCCATCGGTGTCGGCCAGTATCAGCACGATATGAACCAGAAGAAGCTCGGCGAGGCGCTCGGCGGTGTCGTTGAGGACTGCGTGAATAAAGTCGGTGTCGATCTGAACACGGCATCCGCGTCGCTGCTGGAATACATTTCCGGTGTCAGCAAGGTGATAGCAAAAAACATCGTGGCATACCGCGAGGAGAACGGCCGTTTCGAGAGCAGAAAAGAGCTCCTGAAAGTGGCAAAACTCGGACCGAAGGCGTTTGAGCAGTGCGCGGGCTTTATGCGCATCACCGGCGGCAAAAATCCGCTGGACGGCACAAGCGTTCATCCGGAGAGCTACGAGGCAGTCGAGAAGCTGTTTGCAAAGTTAAATATGAAGACAGAGCAGATCAGCGAGGGACCGACGGCGTTCTTCATCAAAGATTACAAAAAGATGGCAGAGGAGATCGGTGTCGGCGAGATTACGCTGCGCGATATCATCAAAGAGCTGCAGAAGCCTGGCCGTGACCCGCGTGACGAGATGCCGCGCCCGATCCTGCGCACCGACGTGCTCGATATGAAGGACCTGAAGGTCGGCATGATCTTAAAGGGAACCGTGCGCAACGTCATTGACTTCGGTGCATTCGTCGATATCGGCGTGCATCAGGACGGACTCGTCCACATTTCCCAGATGACGAAACGCTTCATCAAGCATCCGCTGGAGGCTGTGAGCGTCGGCGATATCGTGGAAGTGAAGGTCATCAGCCTTGATCTGGCGAAGAAGCGGATCGGGCTGTCGATGCTGCTGGATAAATAAAGTGTGATACGTGGGCTGCCCGAAAGAAAACAGGGGCAGCCCGCGGTGTATCAAAGGGGGATTACCATGAATGAGGAAGAAGTGCTGGTAGGACGGATTCAGGATCTGGCAGAGCAGTGTTATCACAGGGATGTTCCGTCACACACGGAGTTTCTGACGCTGGCGGAGCAGGATCTGTTCTACCGTACGGTAAATAAAATCCCGGGCGTGCGTTACGTGCTGTCCGGCGGATACGAGGCGGCAGAGCGGAAAGCGGCGCTGTTTCTGCCATCCTATGCAGAGGACGGTGATGCGTCGATGCTTCCGATAGCAGTCGTGCGCATCAGCCCGCTGAATGAAAAATTTGCGGATGCGCTGTCACACCGTGATTTCTTAGGATCACTGATGAATCTCGGCGTGGAGCGGTATAAGCTGGGAGACATTCTGATCGATGGAAACCAGGCGTATCTGATCTGTATGGCGGATATGGCGGACTACATCTGTGCGGAGCTGAAAAAAGTGCGCCATACGAGCGTGTACTGTGAAGTCGAGGCGGGACTGCCGGAGGAGCTGACGGAGCCGAAAACCGAGCGGAAAGAAGGCTCCGTCGCTTCCGTGCGGCTCGATGCGGTGCTGTCGCTGGCGTTCAGCAGTTCGCGGAGCAAAATGGTGCCGCTGATCGAGGGCGGCCAGGTGTTTATTAATGGAAAACTGGTGACGTCGCCGAGCGCGTCATTAAAAGAGGACGATCTCGTGACCGTGCGCCATATGGGAAAATTCCGCTATGTTGGCGTGCAGAATCAGACGAAAAAGGGAAGGCTGTACGTGGCTGTTGAACGATTTGTCTCATAATAGATATTTTGAGGAATTTTACCGGAAAAGACCATTGACAGTGTTTGTAAAAAGACGGTATTATAGAGGGTATGTAGAAGGTCCGCAGTTATGAGAATTTTCATGAAATTTTTCATACAGAAGCGGACTGCGAAGATTACGTATCAGGAAGGCAGGAAGAAAAATGGGAAAAATTATACTGACCGGTGACCGACCGACCGGCAAGCTGCATGTAGGACATTACGTTGGTTCACTGCGCCGCCGCGTAGAGCTGCAGAACTCCGGTGAATTCGATAAAATTTACATCATGATTGCAGACGCACAGGCGCTGACCGACAATGCGGACAACCCGGAGAAGGTGCGCCAGAACATTCTGGAGGTAGCACTGGATTACCTTTCCTGCGGACTTGATCCGGAAAAGAGCACCATCTTTATTCAGTCTCAGATTCCGGAACTGTGCGAGCTTTCTTTCTATTATATGAATCTCGTTACGGTTTCCAGACTGCAGAGAAACCCAACCGTAAAATCGGAGATCCAGATGAGAAACTTTGAGGCGAGCATCCCGGTTGGATTCTTCACCTACCCGATCAGCCAGGCAGCCGATATCACTGCATTCAAGGCAACGACCGTTCCGGTTGGAGAAGATCAGATGCCGATGATCGAGCAGACACAGGAGATCGTCCACAAATTCAATACAGTTTATGGCGAAGCACTTGTGCAGCCGAAGATTATGCTGCCGGAGAATGATTCCTGCAGACGTCTGCCGGGTATCGATGGAAAAGCGAAGATGAGTAAATCGCTCGGAAACTGCATTTACCTGTCCGAGGAGCCGGATGAGATCAAGAAAAAAGTCATGAGCATGTACACCGACCCGGATCACATCAAGATCACCGATCCGGGCAAGATCGAGGGAAATACCGTATTTACCTATCTCGATGCATTCTGCCAGCCGGAGCACTTCGAGCGCTATCTGCCGGATTACGCAAATCTCGACGAGCTGAAAGCACATTACCAGAGAGGCGGCCTTGGCGATGTCAAAGTGAAGAAGTTCCTGAACAATGTACTGCAGGAGACCTTAGAGCCGATCCGCAATCGCAGAAAAGAGCTGGAAAAAGACATTCCGGCGATCTATGAGATGCTGAAAAAAGGCAGCGAAGAGGCAGAAAAAGTTGCCGCTCAGACACTGGCGGATGTCAAAGCAGCCATGAAAATCAACTATTTTGATGATCTGGACCTGATCCGTTCCCAGGCAGAGCGTTACGGCAAATAATTACCAATAGAAGATGAATGGAAAAAGCGGACATTATGGTTCCGCTTTTTCTGTTGCAGGGCGGACGAAAGTTCGAAGTCCTGCGGTCGGAGAGGATAGCATATGGTCATACATGGATTTCAAAAGCTGACGCTGCTGGATTACCCGGGCAAGGTGGCGTGCACACTGTTTTCGGGCGGATGTAATTTCCGCTGCCCGTTCTGCCAGAACGGAAATCTCGTGCAGCATCCCGAATGGGAGCCGGTGATTCCGGAGGAGGAGATTTTTGCAGTGCTTGAAAAGCGGCGCGGCGTGCTGGACGGCGTCTGCGTGACGGGCGGTGAGCCGACGCTGGATCCGGATCTGGAGCGGTTCGTGACGAAAATTAAGGAACTGGGATATCTTGTGAAGCTCGATACGAATGGATACCGGCCGGAGATTTTGAAAAAGCTGGTGGAAGAGAAGAAAATCGACTACGTCGCCATGGACATCAAAAACGCGCCGTCCCGGTACGGCGAGACGGCGGGCGTGAAAAAGATCGATGTGATGCGGATCAATGAGTCGGTCGAGTTTTTAAAGAGCGGCATGGTGGACTATGAGTTCCGGACAACGCTCTGCAAAGAGCTGCATGGAAGGGAAGAGATCGAAGCGATCGGAAAGTGGCTTTCCGGGGCAAAACGGTACTTCCTGCAGAATTATCGGGAATCGGATTATGTGATTGATCCGAGGTTCTCGGGGTATGCGAGGGAACAGCTCGAACAGTTCTGCGAGATCCTGCGCGGAAAGATTGAGACGGTGGAGATCCGCGGCGTGGATTAAAAAACGCTTTAAAGCGTGCGGTACCAGTAGCCGAAGCGGGCATCGGGCGCGAGCTCGGAGGGGCGCATCGCCTGCTTGAAGTGGAAAAAGCCGAAGAGGCTTGCCATGAACTGCTCATTCGGCGTGTAGACGCCGGGGACGCCGAAATACCAGAGTTCCTGCTGGTCGCGGTTCCGGGCGAGGAGCAGATGGCGATAGGACGAGGAGCCATGGAGGACGAAGCGGTTCGCATCCACCGAAAGACCGGCGGCGCGGAGCTGTGGAAGATCGTCGAGTGAGAGGCGCAGGCAGTCGGTCAGATCATCATCTGGGAACGGATGGAACTCCGGGAACTGGTCCTGAAGCTGGAGATAGAGAGCAGCCCGGGACGGCGGCACGGCTGCTGCGGCGGGAAAATCGGCGGAAGTCATATGTAGCGGCTGGGCGGCAGAATCCGGGATGGGCTGCGGCGGTTCCGGGTTGGCAGAGGGATAGCTTTCTGCGGTTTTCACAGATTCCGCGGATGCGGGATGGAGTGTGTTGGCGGATGATTGCGTGATCCTGTCTGCAGGAACGGTGTTTACCGTGTCAGTTGATGTGGATTCTGTGGAGACGGTGGATTCCGGGCTGGAATTTTGTGGATAAGGTTCGGAATTGCTGCTGAATTCTGTGGAAAGTTCATCGAACTGTGCTTTGGAAGCGTCTGATGATGGCAGGGACTGCGCAGGTACGGCGGGATCCAGAGGTTCGGGTGTTTCGGCAGTTTTCTCTTCGGTCGGTCTGGTACCATTGTCTTCGGAGGTTTTGGGCTCCTGCGGGAGCGTGGGAGCGAAAAACTCCGGCTGAATCGGAAGATCGTCCCACTGGGTGGCGATGACGCCGGTCTGGCGGCAGAGCAGGATCAGACCGCCAAGCTCGTCGAGCGTGACATCCGTCTGCCCAATGGCATCGGAGTGCGTGAAGAGTTTTCCGCTCGTAGAAGAGCGCCCCGCAAGGAGATTTCCGAGCGGAATGCCGTACATCCGCCCTGACCGGCGGATAAATCCGTAGACCGTGACCGAGGTCTCCGGCGGAAGAGACGGCGATTTGATCTGGAAGTCCATGCGGCAGAAGCCGTTCTGCGACTCCACGCGGACAAAGCCGCAGCATCCGCCCTTGCGGTTGTTCGGGTATTCGTATAGATAGGCAATGAAACGCCGGTAATCAGACATAAAAACCTCCTGCATAGAAGTAAAAAGAGTAGAAAAAGATACTGCGCTACAGTTCACGATATGCGGGAAGGACAGAAAATATACGCAGAGAAGAAAGGAAGTGCACAATGGAAGAAGAAACAAAGCTGGAAACGCCGGAGGAAAAAACGCACCGGAAAGAACGGGAACGCTTCATGCGCCAGGCGATTACGCAGGCGAAGAAAGCGGAAAAGCTGATGGAAGTGCCGATCGGCTGTGTGATTGTGTACGAGGGAAAGGTGATTGCGCGGGGGTATAACCGCAGAAATACGGATAAAAACACGCTGTCCCACGCGGAACTGAATGCGATCCGGAAAGCCAGCAAAAAGCTCGGCGACTGGCGGCTGGAGGGCTGTACGTTGTATGTCACCCTGGAACCGTGCCAGATGTGCGCCGGTGCGATCGTACAGGCGAGAGTCAGCGAAGTCGTCATCGGCAGCATGAACCCGAAGGCGGGCTGCGCGGGATCGATCTTAAATATGCTGGAAATGCACGAGTTTAACCATCAGGTGAAGGTCGAGCGCGGCGTGCTGAAAGAAGAGTGCTCGGAGATGCTGAGTGCGTTTTTCAGGAGACTGCGGGTGGTGAAAAAGAAGAAAAAAGAAGAGAGGAAGAGGGCGGAAGAAGGGAAAGAATAAAAGGAGAGGCAGCATCGGGATGGGATGCTGCCTGAGGAAGATTATTTGTTTGAGTAAGTTGCACTTTCGAATATTTCCGTAAAAAATACAATCCCCGTATTTCTATCGGAAACCATCGAAAAAATCATTGACGAATCCCGAAAAAAGCACTATAATATATGATGTATTTGACAAAATACGGAGAAGTACCCAAGAGGCTGAAGGGTCTGGCTTCGAACACCAGTAGGTCGGAAACGGCGCAAGGGTTCAAATCCCTTCTTCTCCGCTATGCAAAAAAGAGACAGCAAAAAGATTGAAAAATCGAAAAAGCTGTCTCTTTTTCTGTGAGAAATTATGAAATAGATGCAAAACAAAAGAAACAAAGACAGAAAAAACATCGCCAGTTCACGAAAAGGGACCGATGCACAACAAAGCAAAATAAAAAGGAGAGACAATACATGGCGCAGTTACCACAGGAATTTCTGACCCGCATGCAGGACATGCTGGGCGATGAATTTGATGCATTTTTAACTTCCTACGACGCACCCCGCACAGCCGGGCTGCGTGTGAATACAAAAAAATGCCGGACCGAAGATTTCCCGCCGCTTGTTCCGGGAACGTGGAAGAAAATTCCGTGGATTCCAAACGGCTATTTCGTGCCGGACGGCATGCGCATGGGCCAGTCTCCGCTGTATGCGGCAGGCGTCTTCTATCTGCAGGAGCCAAGCGCCATGACCCCGGCGTCCCGCCTCCCGATCGAACCGGGTGAGCGTGTGCTCGATCTCTGCGCCGCACCGGGCGGCAAGGCAACCGAGCTGAATGCGCGCCTGAAAGGAACCGGCCTTCTCGTCGCCAATGACATCAGCAACGCCCGCGCCAAAGCACTGCTGCGCAATCTGGAGCTGTTCGGAAGCGAAAACGTGCTTGTCACCAATGAGACACCGGCAGGCCTTGCAGACGTCTTCCCGGGCTTCTTCGATAAAATCCTCGTGGATACACCGTGCTCCGGCGAGGGCATGTTCCGGAAAGACGAGGCAGTCATCGGCACCTGGACCCCGGAGCGGCCGGATTTCTTTGCGGATCTGCAGCGCGAGATCACCTCGAATGCTGTCAAAATGCTGCGTCCGGGCGGCCTCATGATGTATTCGACGTGTACCTTCGCCCCGCAGGAGGACGAGGGAACCGTTTCTTTCCTTCTGGAAAACTTCCCGGAAATGGAACTGATCGAGATGGAAGGCTACGAAGGTTTTTCAAAAGGCAATCCAGTCTGGGGAAACGGCGATCCGGAGATCGAAAAGACCGTGCGCATCTGGCCGCATAAAATGAACGGCGAGGGCCATTACCTTGCCCTGTTCCGCAAAAAAGGCGAAGCCATTCCTTATGAGACAGAAGAAAAACCGATCGAAAAGAAAAACAAAAAACAGAAAAACCGGAAAAAAGACCGCGGAACGGAAGCACCGGGTCCGTCGAAAGCAGAAAAACAGATCCTTTCCGATTTCCTGTCCCGGATGACAGCACCGATCCCGGTTGAGGAACTGGAAGTCCGCGCCGGAAAAGTATACCATTCCCCGTCCCTGCCGGATGGCGTGCGGAATCTTCATTTCCTGCGGAACGGTCTGTATCTCGGTGAACTGAAAAAAGACCGTTTCGAGCCGTCACAGCCGTTTGCCGTGACACTCTCCGCGGACAAGTTCAAAGATTACATGAATTTAAAGGCAGATGACGAGCGTACCGAAAAATATCTCCACGGTGAGACAATTTCCGTAGAGCCGGGAGAGACCGCATCGCCGTCGGGCTGGAAGCTGGTCTGCGTCGATGGATTCGGCCTTGGATGGGGCAAACTGGTCAATGGAACCTTGAAAAATAAGTACCCTGTTGGATGGAGAAAGTAGAAAAATCATGCCAGTTTTTGCAGGAAAAACGTCGAAATATTACAAAGTTATTAACAGAAATTAAAAAAGACTTTCATTTCAGACATACTTGTGTTATAATGGCAAAGTACGGCGGGAAAAAAGGCCCATTTTCCGCAGTAACTTGGAGTGACAATCAGCAACAGAACGTAATAAGTATGAGGTGTACGACATGAAAAAAAAGAAATTATTCAGCCTGGTTTTGGCCACAGTGCTTACGGCAGCAACCGTTCTGCCATGCTATGGTGCCAGTACAAAGGAGAAAATTTCAAATGCTCAGGCAGAACAGGCTGCCGCACAGTCTCAGCTTGACAGCATACAGAGCAGGATTGACGAACTCAATTCCAAAAAGGGACAATCAGAAGAATATCTTTCCGAACTGAACCAGCAGCTGGACGATCTGCAGAACCGTCTGCAGGAGCTTCAGGATCAGTATGATGCGAAGCAGAACGAACTGGTACAGATTCAGGCAGATCTGGAAGATGCAAAAGCAAAAGAAGAAGAGCAGTACGAGGCGATGAAGCTCCGTATCCAGTATATGTATGAAAATTCCTCCGGAAACGGATACATGGCAATGCTCTTTTCTTCCAAAAGCATTTCAGAGCTGATCAGCCGGGCAGAATACATACAGAAAATTTCCGATTTCGACCGCGATCTTATGCAGGAGTATGAGGACACGGTAGACCAGGTAAAAGAAAAAGAAACACAGGTGCAGGAAGAGCAGGCAGCGATCGTAGAACTGCAGCAGCAGAGCAGCGATCAGCAGGAAGCCATTCAGGAGCTGTACGCAGCAGCTTATCAGGAACTCCGTACCTACTCCGCAGAGCTGGACGATGCAAAATCCAGCGAGAGTGCACTGGTAGATGAAATCAACAGCAAAGCAGATGCAATCAATGACCTGATCCGTCAGGCGAAAGAAGAGGAGATTGCAGCGCAGAAGAAAGCAGAAGAGGAAGCAGCCGCAGCAGCCGCCGCACAGCAGGCTGCCGCAGAAGCTGAGGCTGAGGCCGCCAGAAAACAGGCAGCCGAGGCCGCAAGAGTCGCAGCCGCAGAAGCAGCAAATGCCGCAGCGAAAGCAGATACCGATACAAGCAGCAGCTCCGGAAGCAGTTCTTCGGACAGCAGCGCATCCTCCACGACAACGGGGAGTCCATCCGCGTCAGATACTTCCAGCAGCTCCTCCAGCGGAACATACCTTGGAAGATTTAAACTGACAGGCTATTGCTCCTGTTCCATCTGTACCGGACAGTGGTCCGGCGGATCCACCGCGAGCGGAACCACACCGACCGCCGGCAGAACGATCGCCATGGGCGGTGTACCATTCGGAACGAAACTGATGATCAACGGCCAGGTTTACACGGTAGAAGACCGCGGAACCGCTTACGGCCACGTAGACATCTTCTGCAGCAGCCATTCCGAGGCGCTGAGCTTCGGCGTGCAGTATGCAGATGTATATCAGCTGAGCTGAGAAACAAAGATAAGAGATATGCCGGAACAGAACTTCCGGCATATCTCTTTTTTTGACTTTCTCAGAAACTGTCATTCTAAAATAACACCAAAAAGGCCGCAAACCTGTGTAAAATGTACCTTTTGAAGCAATAATAAAAAAAATTAAAAAAAATTCAAAAAAGGTGTTGACATTCCTATAGACATCATATATAATAGCTATTGTTGACGGACGAGAGTTCAGAAAACAAATAAAATCGAAGCGTGGCTCAGTTTGGTAGAGCGCTGCGTTCGGGACGCAGAGGTCGTGGGTTCGAATCCCGTCGCTTCGACTGGAATGAAAATGCCGAAAGCCTTGACAATCAAGAGCTTCGGCATTTTTTCGTATGTCAGAAAGAGAACAGGAAACAGTACACGAGGAGGAAATTTTTGTGAAAGCATTATTTTTTGATATTGATGGAACGTTACTGAGTGAGATTACAAAAGAAATTCCGCAGAGCGCGCTCGATGCATTGAAAAAGACAGCGGAAAAAGGAAATCTTACGTTTATTAATACCGGCCGCACCTGGTCGGAGCTGCCCGAGGAGCTGAAAAAGCTTCCGTTTTCCGGATTTCTGTGCGGCTGCGGGACCTATCTGCGCCGGGACGGCGAAATTCTGATGCATCAGACGATTCCGAAAAAGCGCTGTGAGGAAATCCCGGTTATTTTAAAGGCGTGCAGGATCGGCATGATTCTGGAGGGAACGGATAATGTTTATTTTTCGTCGGAGGTATCCCGTTTTCGGGAGGTCGAGCAGACCCGTGCCTATTTCGCTGCTGTCGGAATCGGACTCGCGGAGACAGCGGAGACAAAAGGAATCATTTACGATAAATTTTGTATCGTAACCGATGCACAGTCTGATATAGAACGTATGTACCGTGAATTTGAGCAGGAGTTTGATATCATGGATCGCCGCGGCGGTGTATACGAAATCGTTCCGCACGGCTGCAGCAAAGGAACAGCTGTGGACTATGCGCTGAAACAGTTTCAGCTGGAGAAAGAAGATGCATACGTATTTGGCGACAGCAGCAACGACCTTACCATGTTCCGGTGCGGCGCACACACCATTGCGCTTGGAAAACATGATGAGGTTCTGGATCCGTACACAGAGTACGTAACCGATACCGTCGAGCGGGACGGCGTGGCAAAGGCGATGGAGCATTACGGATTGATCTGATAGAAAAACAGAAAAAAGAAAGCGAAGGGGCGCATTTGAAAAGAAATTTTCAGGTGCGCCCCTTTGGTTGCAATTTTCTGAAAAAGGAAACAAGAAAAGCAGCGTCTGAAAAGGTATGTGCATTGCAAAGTAAAAAATTTCGTGGTAATATAAAAATGAGTTTTTATGTATATTTGTAATGATACCAGGAGGTGAGCGTTCAGAAGTTCCATGGAAACAGAAAAAAATCAGATAAATAAAAAAAGCCTCAGATACCGTTTTACAGCAGGAACGATCGGAGTAAGTGTCTGGCAGCAGGAATGAATGCTCACTTGGCAAAGCCTATGAAAATTGAAAACATAAAGAGAATTTTGTATGAATATTGTGTGTAGTGGCTGCAACTTCTCAAATCCGTATACCTGTTTTTCACGTTTTGTAGGATATTATAACGTAAATGTAAAACTGGCAGGGACAGGTTCTCTGTATACAGATAAAAGCAGGATAATGAAGCATAAAACAGAGAGAGGATTTTTATAAAATGGAAAAGTATGAAGACAAAATATATTCTTTAGGTGAGGCTGTAACGGGACAGACACAGGCTATGTCACAGGCTATGTCACAGGCCGTACAGAAAACACTGGAAAATAATGGCGGGGTAGGTATAATGACAGGATCTTATGACCAAAACCTGTCTATTTTGTCTGTGAATAATCTGCTGTTGCATAGTACAGGATATACATTCGATACTTTCATGGAACAGACAAAAGGCTCATTGAGAAACTTCTTTTATGACGAGGAAGATAGACAGGAGCGAGACCATTTTTTGCAGCTTCACGGAACAGGGGAAGCACAGATCCTTACAGCAGACGGTACAGTGAAAAATGTACGGCTTTGTAAAGAGGATGCGACAGATGAGGCGGGCAGACAGATCTGGGTTATGTCCGTACAGGTCAACTGGGATCATGTAAATTTGACACTGCTCAATGAGGCTATCTGTTCCGGCTTCTGGTATTTTGACTGTGACGAAAACAGTGAGATTGTGAATGCAAACTGGAGTCATGAATTCCGAAAAATGCTTGGCTATCATGACACTCTGGACTTTCCGAATAAACTGGAATCCTGGTCAGATCTTCTGCATCCACAGGATAAAGAAAGAGTAATGGTGCAGCTTCAGGCGGCAATTAAGGATAAGACGAACCAGATAAAATACCAGGTAGAGTATCGTATGAGAATGAAGGATAATCAATACCAGTGGTTTCGGGCATCGGCAGAAGTAATACGCCGTCTGGATGGTTCTGCCAGCAGGATTGCCGGGATTTTTATTAATATTGATGCGGAAAAAAAAGAGGCCATGCAGGCACAAAAATCTGCTGCTTTCCACCGGGCTTTTACGAAAGCAGACCTGTGTGAGTATTATGTAAATCTGGAAGCGAATACTTTTGATACCTTTAAGGTTGAACCGTCCCTGATGACAGTCTTTGAACAGAGTCATACATGGGATGAACTGATCCGTCATTTTGTGGATTCCTATGTTGTGGAGACAGATAAGAAGGCGGTATCCTCTTTTTACGACCGTGGTTATATTGCAGAAAGGCTGAAGGGTCTGGAAACCGAATTGGCTTTAGAGTGCCGTATCACTCTGAATGGAGAAGAACGATGGGTCCGCAATGTGGTCATACGTGGCGAAATAGAGGATTCAGAATATGCCATGATCTTTCTGCGTGATATCACAGAGACAAAGGTAGAGAGCGCACGGCATCTGCAGATGGCAGCGGATAATGCTTCCATGGAGCAGATAATTCAGAGTATTGTGCGTCTGGTTGACCGCTTTGTTGTCTGTGATCTGGAAAATGACAGATATGAATTCTATAACCTGAATGGACAGATGCTATATAAACCTTTGGGATTCTATCATGATTTTCAGATGCAGGTTCTTGAAAAGTATAAGACACTGGAACCATTGGAAACTATGGACATCCTGATCGCACCGGAAAATATCCGGAAGAATCTGAAAAGTGAAAATGATATTTATAAGTTTGAGTACTGCAGCCTGGATGAAAAGACTTATAAGATCGCTTCTTATATTCCTTTGGAATGGAAGAATGGAAAGCTGGAAAAGGTATTGCTGGCATCCATGGATGTGACACAGGAGAAGAAAGCAGAGATTGAATCCCGTCAGGCACTGAAAGAGGCTTACCGGTCTGCAGAAAATGCAAACCGTGCGAAAACAGAATTCCTTTCCAATATGTCACACGATATCCGGACACCGATGAATGCCATTGTCGGCCTGACAGCAATTGCAGGAGCAAATATTGAGAGCCAGGACAGAGTCATTGAATGTCTCAGCAAAATTACAAAATCAAGCCGTCATCTGCTGGGGCTGATTAATGAAGTGCTGGATATGGCACGTATTGAAAGTGGAAAAATGACGCTGGCACAGGAGGATTTCAATCTGCCAGATCTGGTGGATAATCTTATAACACTCACAAAACCGGTGATTGATGAACATAAACACAATTTAGATATACACATTAATCACATTGAACATGAGAGTGTCTGTGGTGACAGCCTGAGAATCCAGCAGGTATTTGTGAATCTGATGAGTAATGCGGTCAAGTATACACCGGATGGTGGGAATATTACTTTTTCCATAGAGGAAAAGCCAAATGGATTTTCGGAACTTGGATGCTATGAATTTACGATTGAGGATAATGGGATCGGTATGTCACCGGAATTCCAGAAAATCATGTTTGATCCTTTCAGCCGCGCAGATGACCATCGGACAACCAGAGTCCAGGGAACAGGTCTGGGAATGGCAATCAGCAGAAATATTGTGAACCTGATGAATGGTAATATTAAAGTGGAAAGCACCTTACATAAGGGAACTAAAATTACAGTAACAATTTATCTGGAACTTCAGGAAAAAGAAAAAGAACAGGACAGAAATCTGATGAATCTACCTGTTCTGGTTGTGGATGATGATAAGACATGCTGTGAAAGTACAGTTGCCACATTGAAGGAGATTGGGATTACAGGCGAATGGGTTCTCTCCGGCAGAGAAGCCGTTGAGCGCTGTTATGCACATCATGAGCTAAAAAATGATTACTTTGCTGTTATTTTAGATTGGAAAATGCCGGATATGGACGGAATTGAAACAGCCAGACAGATCCGGAAACGGATAGGGAAAGAGATTACCATTATTGTACTGACATCTTATGAATTCAGTGAGATCGAAGAAGAAGCAAAGGCTGCAGGCGTAGATGCTTTTATTGCAAAACCGCTGTTCCGTTCCCGTTTGACGGCTACATTGCGGCAGTTTACTTCTGGCAGAAAAGAAAAAACAGCAAGAAATTATCTGGATGAGCTGTCTGAAGCAGATTACACAGGAAAAAGAATTCTGCTGGTCGAGGATAATGAGTTAAACAGAGAAATTGCTGTTGAAATTCTGCAGATGACCGGGGCGGAAGTGGAAACGGCAGAAAATGGAAAAATTGCAGTTGAAAAAGTAGAAGCTTCTCCGAAAGGCTTGTATGACCTTATTTTTATGGATATCCAAATGCCCGTCATGAATGGTTATGAGGCAACCGCAGCAATCAGGAGCCTTCCGGGTGAACAGGGAAAACTACCGATTGTTGCCATGACAGCAAATGCTTTTGCAGAAGATGTACAGCTGGCAAAAAATACAGGCATGAATGGACATATCGCGAAACCGCTGGATATGAATAAGCTGAATGATGTTCTGGAAAACTGGCTGTAATTGTTTCCCAATTATTGAATTAATGATTTTATCAGGAAAGAATGAGGAAAATACGAGGATGAAAAAGGCAAAACAATGTCTGATAGCATTACTGCCAGGTGTGCTTTTAACAATTACTGTTTTGTCTGGCTGTGGACAATCTCAAAAAGCAGTATCTAAAAATGACGATCACCTTACCGTGTATCTGTGGGAAAATCGTTTAATGAAAAATATTGTACCCTATATCCATGAGCAGTTTCCAGATCAGGATATTGAGTTTATTACCGGTAACAATGATACCGATTTATACAGCTATTTTGAGGAACATGGTGAACTGCCGGATATCATAACCGTACGTCGATTTTCTGGAAAAGATGCACAGGATCTGGAGCCATATCTAATGGATTTTGCTTCTTATGACGTGGTTTCCAGGTATTACTCCTATGCATTGCAATATTATAAAAATTCAAAAAATGAGATTCAGTGGCTTCCTATCTGCGGTATACCGCAGACGATTATTGCCAACAAGACATTGTTTGAACAGTATGGAATCAAGATACCGAAAAACTATAAGGAATATGCACAGGCATGCCAGCAATTTTATGATAATGGTATAAAACCGTATTCCCTGGATCTTGCAGAAGACTGGTCTGCTCATGAGGTGATTCAGACAGGTGCAATTGGGGAATTCATGAGTCTGGATGGAATCGAATGGAGAAGCTCAGCTGAAAGTGCATCAGGGGATATCGCGTTTGATGATGCGTTATGGAAACGTATTTTTTCAGAAACCAATACATTTTTGAAGGACTCACATTTTACAAGTGATGATATCAGCGTCGATATTAATACTGCAACGCAGATGTTCCTTGAGGGAAAAGCAGCAATGTTTCATGGTTATCCGGCACTTATGCAGGAATTTCAGGAACAGATGGATGCAGAATTAACTCGTATACCGTTTTTTTCACAGATTTCGGATGAAGCTTTTATAAATATGACCCCTTCTCTGAATATTGCATTTAACAAAGAACTGGAAAAAGATCAGGAAAAACTGGACCTGGCATTCGATGTCCTGGAGTGTATGATTTCAAAAGAAGGACAAACATTGATCGCAGATGGAAAGGGTGTAATTTCATTAAATGTAGATGTTCCAAACATGATGGAAGATGTACCTGGACTGGAAGATGAAATTAATAATAATTCTGTTTATATCCGATATTCTGCTCAAAAATCATTTTATGCCAGTCTTGAGGCTGTTCACGGATTATTGTCAGGGGAAATGGATGAAACACAGGCTTATGATGCTTTTCGCAGCACAATGAACAGTAAGGATTCAAAAGAAGAAACCACAGTTAATTTTGAAAATGAATATTCCATTTCGCTAAATGATAAAAACGGTCGTGATGCGGCATCTTCTATGTTAACTACGATTAGAGAAGAAAAGGATGCTCAGCTGGCTTTGGCACCATATTATTATTTTACTTCCTCCATTTACAAAGGGGAGTGTACCTGCAGCCGGGTTGGTCTGATGACAGCAAAGAGTTTAGATACACCATTATACCTGGCAAAAATCAATGGCAAAGAGATTTATGAACTTGCGGAGAAATATCTTGCTGATTCTGATGAGAAATTCCATATAACCAATAAATATGAATTACCAATTGCATCCGGTATGAAAATAATCGTTAGGCAGGAGGAAAACGGATTCTCATTAAAGGACATAGAAGTAAATAAGAAAAAAATAGACAAAGACAAGGAGTGCTCTATTCTTCTTACAGAAACCACAATGTCTGTTTTGAAAAAAATAAATCCGGAATGTGAGATCAGGCAGCTTGGTAACACAACATTATCAAGTGCATGGACCGCAGCAATGGAAAACGGACAGCAGCCGTCAGCACCGGAAGATTATATAGAGGTTGAAAAATAAAAGTGGGAACAGAACAGGCGAAAACAAAAAGAAAAAAGATGATAGTACCATTGTTCTTTTTAATTCTTATCTTTTTAAACTTAATTTTTGTAAAGCTCCTTTTGAACAGGATGAACAGCTATATCGCAGAAAACGGGAAAAGCAGTATGGGAGCAGTTGTTGAACAGATACAGCAGACCTATGATCTGCAGGTGAATGGATACTACAGTCGGCTGCATATGCTTGAGGATTTTCTTACTCAAGAGGGAGTGAGATCTATTGAACTGGATAGAAACAAGAAGTTCTTTGAGGCATGGCAGAAAGAATCTGAAAGTACACTTATATTTCTCCAGGAAAATGGAAAGGCAATAACCACTGATGGAACAAAACTTCGGGTTGACATGCCAAGTAAACTTTTGTTGGATTTGAGGAACGGATATAATATTGGAAAATTGGTTACTCTTGATTACAACCAGAAGAAAAAAGATGGTTATCTGGTTGCAATTCCATGTCAGGAATATACGATTAAGGGGGAAACTTATACGGCAATTGGAACCTTGTATGATCATTCAAAATTAGATTCCATGTTAAGTGTGAAAAGCTATAACGGGAATGCGTATCTGTTTATGCTGGATAACGACGGAAATATTACTTATACAAATCAGAAAGAAGATAAATTTTTCAGGAACTATTTCTTGTTAAAGCATTTAAAAGGAGATCAGGCTATCACTGAGGAAGAGGCTGATTCTCTTCAAAAAAAGCTGGATGGCAGAGAACAGGGGGTAGAACTTGTGGAAAGTGACAAACCTTACTATCTGGGATACTGTCCGATAGAAAATAATAACACCATGCTGATTTGTATTGTAGAAAAAAGTGTTGTAGATAATGTACTGAGAGATTATCAGAAAACAATAGTGTTTGAAACAATACTCATGGCAGGTTTTATACTTTTGCTTTTTGCCGGATTATTCTACAGTATTTCCAGACGCAGTCTTGCTGAGCAAAAAGCTGAATACGAAAAAAGAAATAATGAGATTCAGACGCAGGCAATGAAGGAAATGGAGGAGTCCAATAAAAAACTGAAAAAAGCAAAGAACATTACAACGGAAGCCTTGCAGACCGCTGAAAATGCAAATAAGGCGAAAACAGATTTCCTGTCCAATATGTCACATGATATTCGTACACCAATGAATGCAATTATCGGCATGACATCATTGATCAGACATGATGCCGGTAATAAAGCGAAAGTAATAGAGTATGCAGATAAAATAGACATTTCATCACAGCATCTGTTAGGAATCATTAATGATGTTCTGGATATGAGCAAAATTGAGGCAGGAAAAACAGTTTTTAAGTATACCGATTTTTCCATCTTGGATTTTATTACAGAACTCAATACCATATTCCATTCACAGATAGACGAAAAAAATCAGACTCTTACAATCATAAAAGAAAACATCCGGCACGAGTGGGTGAACGGAGATCAGGTTCATCTGATGCAGATTTTCAGCAACTTGGTTTCTAATGCAGTGAAGTACACGCAGGAAGGTGGAAAAATTCAGTTTCTGGTAGAAGAATGTGAGACAAAATCATCTGTCTACGCAAAGTACCGTTTCTTAGTCAGCGATAATGGCATGGGAATGTCGGCAGATTTCAAAGATACAATTTTTGATGCTTTTACTCGTGCTGAAAGTTCTATGACGAATAAGATACAGGGAACTGGTCTTGGAATGGCTATTACTAAAAATCTGGTTGAAGCAATGGGAGGCACCATTGATGTGGAGAGTGAACTGGGCCAGGGAAGCTGTTTTGAGGTTCTTATAGATCTGAGAATAGCAGAAGATAGATTTGTTTCTTCAGCAGAACAGGCAGAAAAGGATGAACCGGCTGGCAATGTCCTGAAAGAAATGAGGTTTCTGTGTGCAGAGGACAATGAGCTGAATGCAGAAATCCTGATGGAATTGTTAAAGATTGAGGGTGCAGAGTGTACAATCTGTGAAAATGGTAAAAGGGTCTTAGAGGCATTTGAGCAGTCTGCTCCGGGGGATTATGACATGATCCTGATGGATGTGCAGATGCCGGTTATGAATGGTTATGAGGCAACAAAAGCAATCCGAAGAAGCTCCCATGAACTGGCAAAGACAATTCCAATCATTGCTATGACCGCCAATGCGTTTTCTGAGGATATTCAGCATTCTCTGGCAGCCGGTATGAATGCCCATGTTTCAAAACCGGTTGAGATGAAGGTACTGGAAAAGACGATCAGAAGCATAAAATCCGGCGGGGGGCACCGAAATGCAGCTCATTGAACAGTGACAAATGGATATGGAAAAGAGCTGATGAAAGAATCTGGCATTGCCAGAACTTTCAATCAGCTCTTTTTTAGCATCAGTTCCCTCTTGACATTTTTTCATTTCCTGCTATACTTATCAAAAGTAATTACTAAAGATAACTAATTTTTAAACAGAAAGGAACCTTTTCCATGACACAGGAAAAATTAAAGCAGTTCCTGGATGCGTGTTTTGATGCAAAGCGTCTGATCGAGAAGCTCCCGGACCTGCCGGACGGTATGAAGCCGCGGCAGGTGCATGTGCTGGATGCGGTGAATGAGATTCAGAAAAAGCAGGGCTTCTGCCGCGTCAGCGACATCAGCAGCTATATGAACACAACGCTGCCGAGCATCACCAAGCTGGTGCAGGAACTGGAGGAGAGAAATCTTCTCGTGAAACAGGCGGATGAAAAAGATAAGCGCGTGATCAACCTGACACTGACCGAAGAGGGAAAAGAGTTTGTGGAACTCCGCGTGACGCACTTTCACGGGGAATGGGCATCCCGCCTGCCAGATCTGGACGACGCGGTGGTGGACGAATTTGTGCATGCAATCACACGGATGCAGGAAACGATGCCGGGAATAAAAGGAGTGAAAAACAATGGCAAAAGAAAATAAGAAAGAAGTATCGTTTGTAGAGGGACCGATTTTCCAATCCCTGATCCGCTTTGCGCTGCCGGTGCTCGGCGCGCTGATTCTGCAGGCGGCTTACGGTGCGGTCGACCTTCTCGTGGTCGGCTGGTTCGGCGATGCGTCGAGTATTTCCGCTGTCGGAACCGGAAGCAACTTCATGCAGATGGTAACACTTATCATCACCAGCCTTGCGATGGGTTCGACCGTTATGATCGGCCAGCACATCGGCGAGGGCAAGCCGGATAAGGCCGGCAAAACCGTGGGAACCTCGATTGTTCTGTTCGCCATCATCGGTGTCGTCATGACGGTGATTCTGGAGCTGTTCGCAGGCCCGATCGCCAATATTTTACAGGTCCCGGCGGAGTCTTTTGACAAAACCGTCCTCTACCTGCGGATCTGTTCCGGCGGTATTCTGATCATCATCGCGTACAACGTCATCAGCAGCGTGCTTCGCGGAATCGGTAATGCAAATCTGCCGCTTTTATTCGTCGGCATCGCCTGCGCAGCCAATATTGCCGGAGATCTGTTCTTCGTCGGTGCGCTGAAACTGGACGTTGCGGGAGCAGCGCTTGCGACGGTTCTGGCGCAGCTTATTTCTGTCATCGCTTCCATGGGTGTGTTGAAAAAAGGCAATCTGCCGATTGAATTCAAAAAAGAAGACTGCCGCATCGACCGCGACGAGCTGAAGAAAGTCCTGAACGTCGGTGTGCCGATCGCGCTGCAGGAGACGACCGTACAGATTTCCTTCCTTGTGATCAACTCGATCATCAACGGCATGGGCCTGATGCCGTCCGCCGGATACGGTGTGGCGCAGAAGCTGACCTCATTCATCATGCTGATCCCGTCCTCTGTGATGCAGTCTGTGTCAGCATTCGTGGCACAGAACACCGGAGCCGGAAAGAAAGACCGCGCGTGGAAGGGCTTCCTCACCGCAATCGCAACGGGCTGCTCTCTTGGAGTTGTGATTTTCTGCATCGGTTTCTTCGGTGGAAGTGTCATCTCCAGAATCTTCACGAGCGATCCGGCCGTTATCGAGCAGAGCGCCGCTTACCTGCGCGGTTTCGCACCGGAATGTATTCTGACCTGTGTGCTGTTCAGCAGCATCGGATACTTCAACGGCCGCGGCATCAGCATCCCGGTTATGATCCAGGGAATCACCTCCGCCTGCCTGATCCGTATTCCGCTGGCGCTGTTCTTCTCACACCTGCCGAATACGAACCTGACCTTTGTCGGCATGTCCACCCCGATCACAACCGTATACGGCATCTGCTTTTTCATGATCTGCTTTGCACGGTTAAAGAAAAAAGGGCAGATGTAATTGAATCAAACATAACAGAACTGCCTGGGAAACGGCACGGAGCGATCCGCCGTCTCCCAGGCAGTTTTTGGTATTGTTTGTCCGGAACTTTTTTGATACAATACAGACAGAAAGAGCGGAACCCTGTTCAGAAGGGACAGAACAGACGGAAAGGGGAAGAGGAGTGGATAACAGAGAAATCATCAATGAGACACTGGTCCATCTGTTTCACGAGATACAAAAACTGGAAGAAGAGGCGATCATCACCGAGGATTTCAAGGATCTGACGAACAACGATATGCACATCATAGAAGCCGTCGGCCTGGAGGGCGGCAATATGTCATCGATCGCGGCAAAGCTCGACATCACGGTCGGATCGCTGACAACGTCGATGAACAGTCTGGTGAAAAAAGGCTACACCGAGCGGGAGCGCAGCGAGAAGGACCGCCGGATCGTCTACATCCACCTGACCGGAAAGGGACGGCAGGCATTCCATCATCATGCAAAATTTCACGAGCAGATGACGGATGCCGTGATGGCGGAACTCGGAGAAGAGGAAGTGCAGGTGCTCGGGAAAACGCTGAAAGCGCTGACGGACTTCTTTCGGTCGTATAAAAAATAGAAACAAAAAGGCTTTTGCAGCCGGGACAGAATCAGAAAAATCTGTCCAGTATGCAAAAGCCTTTTTCGCATGGAAACGCATAGAAAAATGCTATTTTTCTACGCCGTTCTTCTCACAGATATCCGCGAGCACACACCGTTCACAGTGCGGTGTCGTCCGCGCAGTACAGACCTCGCGTCCGTGCTCCACAAACCGGTGGCAGAGCGAGCTTCCTTCTTCCGGCGGCACAATTTTCCAGAGTGCCATCTCCACCTTCTTCGGATCCTTGCAGTCATGCACGAGCCCGATGCGGTTGCACAGCCGGATGCAGTGCGTATCCGTCACAATCGCAGGCTTTTTGAATACATCGCCCATAATCAGGTTCGCACTTTTCCGTCCCACGCCCGGGAGCTTCAAAAGTGCGTTAAAGTCATCCGGCACCTGGCTGTGGTACTCGTCGCGCAGCATGCGCATGCAGGCGTTAATGTCGCGTGCCTTGCTCTTTCCAAGACCGCACGGCCGCACAATTTCCTCGATTTCCTCCGGTGTCGCGTTTGCCAGCGCATCGATATCAGGATACTTTGCGTAGAGATCCTCCACCACAACATTGACCCGCGCATCGGTGCACTGTGCGGCCAGGCGGACACTGACGAGCAGCTTCCACGCCTGGTCATAGTCAAGCGTACAGTCGGCGTCAGGATATTCTTGTTTCAAACGTTCAATGACGGCAAGCGCCAGTTCTTCTTTTGTCATCGTGTTAAACTCCCATTCTCAAAGATATTAAAACAGCGAAAGCTATCAGGATCCTTTCTCGCGTGCTGCCTTCCGAAGCTGCAGCGGCGTCGTGTGAAACCGCTCGCGGAAGAGGCGGTGAAACAGCTTATCGTTTGTAAAACCATGCTTTTCCGCGAGCGTGCCGACCGGCAGATCCGTGGCGATCAGGTCGCGGTAGATGCGGGAAAGACGGTAGGAATTCAGATATTCCAGATACGTCGTTTCCATGTTCTGGCGGAAGAACCGGCAGAAATATTCCGGCTGCAGCGAGACAACATCGGCAGCCTCCTTCAGCGTAATCGGCCGCTGGTAATTTTCCTGCGTGTACGTCAGAATCGTATCGAGCCGTGTCTGCGTCCGGGAGCTCATCGGGTGGTGCGCAAGCGGGCTCTTCTCGGAAAATTTCGTGTAGAGCAGATCGAGAAACGTAAAAAGCTCCCGCTGGAACGTCAGCAGATAGCCGTCGGGCATTTCCTCATGAAGCTGCATCATCGAAAGCAGAAGACGCCGGAACTGGCTGATATTTTTCTGCACTTCCGGATTCGTACTGTCGTAGTCAATCGAGAACCAGAGCTGTGACGGATCAGGCAGATAGTTCGCAAGGAACGCATCCGGAATCTGCATCAGAATCGAGCGGTTTCCCGTGGACGGACAGCGCGCCGTGTGGATACGCCCGGAATTGATCAGCAGAAATTGACCCGGAAGGACGGTCTTGGTGCGGTCCGAGAGCGTGACAATGGAGGAACCCTCCAGAATATAAATAATTTCCAGCGCGTCGTGCCAGTGCGGCGGCGAAAAACTGCCGAAATCGTCGGTTACACGAAATTCGATGCTGCGGTTCGGCTGCAGCGTGATGTGTTCCTGGCGTGTCTGGCGCGGCAGATGATCTTTGCGTGGCATAAAAAACTCCTTTTTTGTTCAACTTAGTGTATCACTATCTTATCACGAAACCCCCGAATTGGGTATAGCAATTTTTGCATGAAGTTGTTATAATAAATGAACACAAAGCCACGTCACATACGGCTTCGTGCAAACTCAATCTAAAGAAAAGTGAAGGAAGAAAACGTATGTATCAAGTATGGAGTAACTTTTTAAATCCCGGCCAGATCGCCATGCTGGGAATCGTGGTCACCTTTCTGCTGACCTTTCTGGCGTTAAAGCATCCATTTTCCTTTCTGCCGAGCGATCACGGCAGAGAATTTGCCGTAAACGGCGGCCTCTCCCGCGGAAAACTGCGCGGCGTCGGCCTTGTGATCGTCATCTGTTTCCTGATCGGAAGCGTATTGTTCCTGCCTCTTGGCGCCGAGTATGTGATCTACGCGATCCTGCTCGTCTGCATCATGCTGAGCGGCTACCTCGATGATGCATCCGAAACCCCGTGGAGCGATTACAAAAAAGGCGCGATTGACCTCGTCATCTCCATTGTGACCGTCATCACCTTTGTGAATTACAATTCCACCACGATCTACTTCGGAAGCATGTCCCTTACCATTCCGAAAGTGGTCTACATAATCCTCGGCATCATCCTGATCTGGATTTCGATCAACGTTACAAACTGTTCCGACGGTGTCGACGGACTCTGCGCGAGCCTTTCCTGCGTGGTTATCTTCGCGTTCAGTATGATTTTCCACGATGTCCTTGGAAGCTTCACCGTAGCCAATTACCTGTTCGTGGCAGCGCTTCTCGCGTACCTGTATTTCAACACCTCGCCGAGCAGCATGCTGATGGGAGACGCCGGTTCGAGAGCACTTGGCTTCTACATCGCCATCCTTGCCATGCAGTCCCGCCATCCGTTCTTATATCTGCTGATGGCAGGCGTGATGATCGTCGACGGAGGAATCGGTCTTGTCAAAGTATTTTTACTCCGTTTCCTGAAAATCGCGATCCTCAAAAATACAAGAACACCGCTGCATGACCATGTCCGCCTGAAATACAAATGGTCCGACAGTCAGGTTGTGATCCGCTTTGTGATCCTGCAGATCCTGCTGGCCGTCATTGCGTATCTGATTGCAGCATAAGAAAAAACAGAAGAGAAACGGGAGTGTGTCTTTTGCAGACGTCTGCGGGGCACACTCCCGTTTTGCATCCCAGCCCCCGAATACACCAAAAAGATAGAAAAAGATAATATCGCCGTATTTTTTCACAGAATCCGCCCTGTTTTCGAAAGCAAGAGTGTGGTAGTATAAAATTACCAAAAAACGTCAGCCTGAAACAATAATTCTGTAAAGATTGATGAAAAGAAAGTGCTTTCGGCTATCTGTTTCAGGCTCATCCAATCAGGAGGTAATGAAAAAATGAAATTCACAGAAGGTTACTGGCTTCCGAGTGAAAAAGCAAATGCATCCCATGCAATGCAGGCTTATGAAGTAGAGCAGATCCCAGGCGGTATGCGTATCCTGGCTACCACCCGCCCGATCGAGCACAGAGGTATGACCCTGAACCTGCCGACCATCACCGTTGAGTTCGTGGCACACACACCGGATACCATCTCCATGGAAGCATGGCACTATGAAGCATACGACAACAAAGTTCCGTCCTTCGACAAAACAGAGAGCGTATATGAGGACGTAACCGTTACCATCAACGACGATGAGGCAGTTCTCGACACCGGAAGCGTACTGGTACGCGTACAGAGAAAAGGAATCTTCGCTTACACCTTCGAGGCAGACGGAAAAGTCCTGACCGGAAGCGGATTCCGCAACCTTTCCTATATCAGATGGGATCGCAAGCAGAGCACCATGCTGCCGGCACCGAACTACATGACCGAACAATATCAGCCATACATGGTAAGTGAGCTGTCCCTTGGCGTAGGTGAGTGCGTATACGGCCTTGGCGAGAGATTCACCCCATTCGTGAAAAACGGACAGGTTGTAGACACCTGGAACGAGGACGGCGGTACTGCATCCGAGATCGGATACAAATGCGTACCATTCTATATGACAAACAACGGCTACGGTATTCTCGTTGACAGCACCGACAACGTTTCCTTCGAAGTAGCAAGCGAAAAAGTTGAGTATGTCGGCTTCTCCGTACCGGGCGAGAGAATTAAATATTATCTGTTCCACGGCCCGTCACCGAAGAAGATCATGAACGAGTACACCGCACTGACCGGACGTCCGGCACTTCCTCCGGCATGGTCCTTTGGTCTGTGGCTGTCCACATCCTTCACCACCAACTACGACGAAGAGACCACCACATCCTTCATCGAGGGAATGGAAAAGAGAAATATTCCGCTCAGCGTTTTCCATTTCGACTGCTTCTGGATGCATGAATTCCACTGGTGCGATTTCGAGTGGGATAAGAAATGCTTCCCGGACATCCGTGCAACCTTAAAGAAATATCATGACAAAGGCCTGCACATCTGCGCATGGATCAACCCGTACATCGCACAGGGAACCGCGTTCTTTAAAGAGGGTGCAGCAAACGGCTATCTCCTTCAGAGAGCAGACGGCAGAGGCGTATGGCAGACCGACAACTGGCAGGCTGGTATGGGTCTGGTAGATTTCACCAACCCGGATGCCGTAAAATGGTACACAGACAAACTGAAAACCGTTCTGGACTGCGGCGTAGACTGCTTTAAGACCGACTTCGGCGAGAGAATCCCGGTTGACGTTGTTTACCACGACGGAAGCGATCCGCAGGCAATGCACAACTACTATACATACCTGTACAACCAGGCAGTATTCAGCCTGTTAAAAGAAGTAAAAGGTGAGAACGAGGCAGTTCTGTTTGCGAGAAGTGCAACAGCAGGAAGCCAGAAATTCCCGGTACACTGGGGCGGCGACTGCTCCGCAAACTATCCGTCCATGGCAGAAACCCTGCGCGGCGGCCTTTCCTTCGCGATGAGCGGATTCTCCTTCTGGAGCCATGATATCTCCGGCTTCGAGAGCACAGCAACACCGGATCTGTACAAGAGATGGTGCGCATTTGGACTGATGTCTACCCACAGCCGTCTGCACGGATCAGGAAGCTACCGTGTGCCGTGGCTGTTTGACGACGAAGCATGCGACGTTGTAAAATTCTTCACCAACCTGAAATGCTCTCTGATGCCGTACATCTTCCAGAAATCTGTAGAGGCACACGAGGAAGGAACCCCGGTTATGCGCCCGATGGTATTCGAGTTCATGAACGACCCGGCCGTTCCGTATCTGGATCAGCAGTACATGCTGGGTGATGCCCTTCTGGTAGCACCTGTCTTCCGTGAGGACAAGGTAGCACAGTACTATCTGCCGGAAGGCACCTGGACAGAACTTCTGACCGGCGAGACAAAAGAAGGCGGCAGATGGTTCCAGGGAACCTATGACTACTTCTCCATGCCGCTGTATGTAAGAGAAAACAGCATCGTAGTCAGAGGAAACTGCGACACCAAACCGGATTATGACTACGCGGACCATGCAAACGTATGCGTATATCAGTTAAAAGACGCAGCTGAGACAAAGGTTTCGGATATCCACGGAAACACCGTATTCACCGTGAAAGCAGTCAAAGACGGCGATGCAGTGAAAGTATCCGTAGAAGGCGCACATACCGAACTGAAAGTAGAAGTATTCGTCGGAAACGAGAAGAAAGAGGCTGTACTCGCAGCAGATGCGAGCGAAGTTGTTGTTGCATAAAGACAGCGGAACGACATAAAGAAATAAAGAAATCCCGGGGCCGGAGGTGCTCCGGGATTTTTGATGGCTTGACAGAAAAAACAAACCTGGGGTAAAATAAAAAAGCAGTACAGAGAGGCGCGCGCACCGTGGATTTCCTGTGCTGTTTTTTCGTTTTATCCATTCATTATAAAGAAAAGGGGAGGTTTTCACCATGAACAATTTAGTCGATCTCTTAGACCAATTACAAAAAGAAGCCAAAGCAGACCCGGCCCTTCGAGAAGCACTCCTGCAGACCCGGAACGATCCAAACCCGATCCGCGCCTTCTGCACCATCTGCCGCGCCCGTGGCTATGCAATCTACGAAATGGATCTCGCCATGGCCGGTGAAGAATTCTACGCCGAAATCAAACGCAGCACCAACGGCGGCGGCGAAAACTCCCCGGCGCTTGAAGGGGAAGATGATTTTTATGAATTGTTTCTGGCGGCGCTGGAGAGCGGAAAATAAAACAAAAAATGCAGGAAAGAAGGGGAAAACAACATCTTTCCTGCATTTTTTGAGAAAATTAAAGATCTAACAGCTCTGAAATCTCCGCAAAATTGATAAACAAATCATCGTAAATATTAACCTTGATCACAGAATCAAACGAATACTGTACACTGACCAGATCCTCTTCGAAATAGTTCACAGTAACAAGTTTCCTTTTCGGGTCTACGATCCAGTATTCTCGGACGCCATACGTTTTGTAATAATAAAGCTTTCGAATATAATCGTCCGAAGAAGTGCTTGGCGAAACGATTTCGATGATGAAATCCGGCGCACCATTGCAGCGTTTTTGGTCCAGCTTATCTTTGTCGCAGATGATCATAATATCAGGCTGAACCATAGTCAGCGGTTGATCCGCCAGTTTCACATCAAAAGGAGCAGTAAAAACACTGCAGGGCCCCTTTTTGCGGAGAATATAGTTATTGATTACTGTGGAAAGCTGCATAGACAACGCCTGATGCGTCTGCGACGGGCTCGCCATATCGTAGACAGCGCCGTCGAAAACTTCAACACGCTGTTCCGCAGGAAGTAATTCGTATTGTTCCAGAGTGAGTTTTTCAACCTGGGACTGTAAAACAGGAGTCATAAAACACACTTCCTTTCTAAATCGGTTCTGAGCGTTCCAACGTTACCGTGTTTCTTAAAATTCCTTCTTCAAATGCTCCGCAAGCAAACGGTCATAATCCCCTTCGATCTCTTCATCCCGTCCCGCATACCGAAGATTCGTCTCCACGCCGACCGGCTCCGCATCGTCAGCGTATTCCCAGATATGGTAGCGGAGACCGCGGTGCTCGAAATCGATGCTTCCGCAGTTGTCCTCCTCAATATAAGAAAAAGAGATATTTTTTTCATTCAAAACAGCCTGAATTTTTGGCATATGCATAAAACTATAATCCTCCGAATCTTTGATAACATATCTGTTATCAGTATAGGGCAATGGCGGGAAAAATTCAATCGAAAACTCCGGAAGAGCCGTATTGTTGCCTTGGTCAGAATCTACCCGGAAAAGATCAAAAAGAAATCTATCAAAAAGTGGAAAACAAAGCTATAATGGAGGATAAATGAGGCAAATATGTTTGCTATTGTGGAAAAAATCAGACAACAGATCTGCCAGTGGGGACAAAGGAGGATTTTTACGAGATGAAACTGCGAACAAGAGGAATTTCCGGAACAAGAAATCAGGCGGAGTCAGAGCGTGAGCGTGCGCACCGCGTCATTGCAAGAAAAGCAGCTGCAGAGGGCATCGTGCTGCTGGAAAACAACGGTGTTCTGCCGCTGAAAAAAGGAAGTAAAGTGGCACTGTACGGGGGCGGCGCCCGCCACACCATCAAAGGCGGCACGGGCTCCGGCTCCGTGAATAACCGAAGCAACGTGAGCATCGACGAAGGCCTGCGAAATACCGGCTTTACCGTCACAACCGATGCATGGCTTGACGCATACGATGCTGCGTACGAGAAAAGCTATGAGGAATGGAAAGATTACATCTATGAAATTTCCGAGCCGGGCAATTTCGATTCCCTCTACCGTGCACATGCCAGCCATCCGATGCAGATGCCAAAGGGCAGCGCCATCACAAAAACGGAAGCGGCAGATGCCATTTACGTGATCAGCCGCGTTTCCGGCGAGGGCGCAGACCGAAAGGCAGAGCCGGGAGACTATTACCTGTCGGAACAGGAAGAGGAAGAACTGAAAGCCATCACAGAGTGCTATGACAACACAATTGTTGTTTTAAACGTCGGCGGTGTGATGGATGTCTCCTTCCTGGAAAAATACAACATCGCCGCACTGGTCATGCTCTCTCAGGCAGGCATGGAGGGCGGCAATGCGCTGGCCGATGTTTTATCCGGTGCCGTCACCCCAAGCGGAAAGCTGACCGACACCTGGGGCTGCCGCTACGAGGATTACCCGTCCAGCGCGACATTCAGCCATAACAACGGAAACATCATCGAAGAAAAATATTACGAAGGCATTTACGTCGGCTATCGTTATTTCGACAGCTTTGAAGTGGAACCGCGCTATCCGTTCGGATATGGAATGTCCTACACGACCTTTGATGTAACAACAGAAAATGCAGCGTGGAAGCCGGATGCAGAGCCAAAAACAATCACAGTAACCGTAAAAGTAACAAACACCGGCTCCTGTGCCGGAAAAGAGGTGGTACAGGTTTACGCCGCCTGCCCGTCCGGAAAACTGAAAAAAGAGCGGAAACGTCTGGTGGCTTTTGGAAAAACAGCGCTGCTGCAGCCGGGAGAATCCGAGACACTGCACCTTAAGGTACCAACTGTCCTGCTGGAATCCTACCGGACAGGCAAAGCCGTATACTGTATGGAGGCCGGAGACTATGATTTTCTGGTCGGAACCTCAAGCCGGGATGTAACCCTGGCTGCGAGACTGACACTTGATAAAACCGTGGAAACCGAGCATCTGACCAACATCTGCCCGCTGCTCGACGCATTAAAGGAAATTCAGCCGGAAGAGGAAAAAGAGGAGCGCTGGAGAGCAGAACGGGAGCAGATGTGGGAAGAAAAGAAAGCAGAAATCCCGCTGCTGTTCCTGGACGAAAAAGGTCTGATCCGCGATGGAAAGAGTGCCGAAGAAATGTATAAAATTCTGAAATTCGGAGAAACAAACGCAGCGGAAGCAACGGAATGCGATGCCAACGGCTGTGAATTTGAAGCAGAAGCAACAGAAGCGAAAGAGGATGCCGGAAACTGCAGATGTGGAGCAGAACAGCCAAAATGGGAAGAAAGACGGCGCCTGGCAAAAGAAAAAGCCGCCGAACTTGTTCAGAAGCTGACACCGGAAGAAAAAACGGCACTTGTCTGCGGCCGCAGCAGCAGCGGAAGCAAAGAAATCATCGGAGCCGCTGCCGTTACCGTGCCGGGTGCAGCCGGGGAGACAACCGCCTCCTTGCTGGAAAAATACGGTGTTGCCAATGTCATTCTGGCTGACGGCCCGGCAGGCATCCGCATCACCTCACATTATCAGAAAAATCCGTCGGACGGCAGTGTTTACAAAATGAACAGGTACCAGCGTCTCAAGAACCGTATTTTCGGAACCGAATTCCTCCACGACGACGGAGAAGATTACTATCAGTACTGCAGTGCGATCCCGGTCGGAACGCTTCTGGCGCAGACGTTCGATGCGGCGCTTCTCGAGGAAGTGGGACGCATGATCGGCACAGAGCTGGAGGAGTTCGGCGTGACCCTCTGGCTTGCTCCGGGCATGAATATCCACCGCAATCCGCTCTGCGGCCGCAACTTCGAATACTATTCCGAGGATCCGCTCGTCAGCGGAAAAATGGCGGCAGCCCTCACAAGAGGCGTCCAGAGCCGGTACGGGGTCGGAACGACCATTAAGCATTACGCCTGCAACAATCAGGAAGAAAACCGCCGCGGCGTATCGAGCATCGTCTCCGAGCGCGCCCTGCGTGAGATTTACCTGAAGGGCTTCGAAATTGCAATCAAAGAATCCCAGCCAAAGGCGATCATGACCTCCTACAACAAGGTAAACGGTGTCCACACCGCCAACAGCTACGATCTGTGCACGACCGCTGCAAGAAAGGAATGGGGCTTTGCGGGCATCATCATGACCGACTGGACCACAACAAACGCTGATGGAGGCTCCTCCGCCGCAAAATGCATCGCCGCCGGAAACGACCTTGTCATGCCGGGAACCGACAGCGACCGCCGTGAAATCCTGGATGCGCTGACGGCCGAGCATGACCAGTATCTCGAGGAAAAAGACCTGACCGCCTGCGCCGAAAGAATGCTGGAAATGATCTTTTCCTCCAACTTATATGAATAATGAGACTGTATCAGGGATAAAATAAGTTAGGCAATTTCACGATTGAAATTTCCCATAACATGTATTAGAATATAAATGATATCAATAAATACGAGGACGTGAAAAGAATGTCAGGATTAAGCAACACACAATATTTTAAAGTAAAAACAGAGCCGGAGATTCAGGTAAAAGAAGTGCTCGAAACCGTTTACAACGCCATGGTAGAAAAAGGGTATAATCCAGTCAACCAGATCGTAGGATATATCATGTCAGGCGACCCGACCTATATCACAAGCTTCAAGGGCGCCAGAAGTCTGATCATGAAAGTTGAGCGTGATGAACTGGTAGAGGAACTGTTAAAAGAGTACATCAAAAATGAATCCTGGAAGTGAGCGTAACTACTTATGAGAATAATGGGATTAGATTACGGCTCAAAAACAGTAGGGGTGGCGGTGAGCGACCCTCTGGGTCTTACTGCGCAGGGAATCGAAATTGTCCGCAGAAAATCGGAGACTAAGCTGCGCCAGACGCTGGCCCGGATTGAAGAGATAGCAAAAGAATACAGTGTGGAAAAGATTGTACTCGGCTTCCCGAAACACATGAACAACGACATCGGAGAGCGGGCTGAAAAATCTCTCGAGTTCAAAGAAATGCTGGAGAGACGGACAGGCCTGCCCGTTGTCATGTGGGACGAGCGGCTGACCACTGTCGAAGCAGACCGCACCATGATGGAAACCGGAATCCGCAGAGAAAACCGCAAGGAGTACGTGGATATGATTGCGGCTGTCTTTATCCTGCAGGGATATCTGGACTATCTTTCCAACCACAAAGAATCACAGGAAAACTGAACAAAGGAATATTGTATGGAAAAAATAACATTTGTAACAGATGATGGCGGCAAAGAAGAATTTTACGTGGAGGAGCAGACCAGAATCAACGGAGTCAACTACATTCTGGTATCCGATTCCCAGGATGACGAGGCAAACGCCTACATCCTGAAAGACATCTCCACAGACACCGACGCAGAGGCAGAGTATGTCATGGTAGAAGACGACACCGAGTTCGATGCCGTTTCCGGCGTATTCGCTTCCATGTTGGACGACGAGGCAGACATCACCTATTAAACAATGACATCCGAAGGATTTGAACCCAAATCCTGCAGGTGCGGGACATGCCACGCCAGCCTGGGGTGACGCTCAGGGGACGAGTGCGTGAAGCCGCACCGGTAACGGAATCGTTTCGAAAACATGCGCGGAGGTGCTATTTGAAAAAGAATAATGGAAGTAAATTAAAAATTATACCGCTTGGCGGTCTGGAACAGATCGGTATGAACATCACCGTTTTCGAGTATGAGGACAGTATCATCGTCGTAGACTGCGGACTTGCATTCCCGGAAGACGACATGCTCGGTATCGACCTGGTCATCCCGGATGTAACGTATCTGAAAGAGAACATCGACAAAGTCAAAGGCTTCGTCATCACCCATGGCCACGAGGACCACATCGGTGCGCTGCCGTACATCTTAAAAGAAGTCAACGTGCCGGTCTACGCCACCAAACTGACCATCGGCCTGATCGAAAACAAATTAAAGGAGCACAACCTGCTCCGTACCACAAAACGGAAAATCATCAAACACGGACAGTCCATCAATCTGGGCGCATTCCGCATCGAGTTTATCAAAACAAACCATAGTATTGCAGATGCAGCAGCACTGGCCATCTACTCCCCGGCGGGCATCATCGTCCACACCGGAGACTTCAAAGTCGACTACACACCAGTCTTTGGTGATGTCATCGACCTGCAGAGATTCGCCGAGATCGGAAAGAAAGGCGTTCTGGCACTGATGTGCGACAGTACAAACGCAGAGCGTCCTGGCTTTACCATGTCCGAGCGGACCGTAGGAAAGACAATCGACAGCCTGTTTGCCGAGCATCAGAATTCCCGCATCATCATCGCAACCTTCGCATCGAACGTTGACCGTGTGCAGCAGATCATCAACTCCGCTTACAAATACGGCCGTAAAGTTGTCATCGAAGGCCGCAGCATGGTCAACATCATCTCCATCGCGCAGGAGCTGGGCTACATCAATATCCCGGAAAACACCCTGATCGATGTCGAGCAGATGAAAAACTACACCGGCGAGCAGCTTGTCCTGATCACCACCGGAAGCCAGGGCGAGTCCATGGCAGCGCTGTCCCGTATGGCGGCACACCTGCACAAAAAGATCTCGATCCTGCCGGGTGACACCGTGATCTTCAGCTCTCACCCGATCCCGGGAAATGAGAAAGCCGTTTCGAACGTCATCAACGAACTGTCCGCACAGGGCGCAAACGTTGTATTCCAGGACGTTCACGTATCCGGACATGCCTGCCAGGAGGAAATCAAACTGATCTACTCCCTGGTAAAACCGAAATACGCCATTCCGGTACACGGCGAGTACCGCCACTTAAAAGCACACGCAGAAGTAGCACAGAGCCTCGGCATCCCGAAAGAGAACATTTTCCTCATGTATTCCGGCGATGTCATGGAGCTTGACGAGGACGGCGCAGCAGTGACCGGCAAAGTCCACACCGGAGCCATCATGGTAGACGGGCTCGGCGTCGGCGACGTTGGAAACATCGTTCTGCGCGACCGTCAGCATCTGTCCGAGGATGGTATCATGGTTGTGGTACTGACCCTCGAAAAGAGAACAAACCAGCTTCTGTCCGGACCGGATATCGTATCCCGCGGTTTCGTCTATGTACGGGAATCCGAGGATCTGATGGGCGAGGCAAGAGAAGTTGTAGAAGAGGCGCTGGATAGCTGCCTTTCCAAAAATATCTCCGACTGGGGCAAGATCAAATCCACGATCAAAGATGCCCTCGGCGATTATGTATGGAAGAAAACAAAGAGAAGACCGATGATCCTTCCGATCATCATGGAGGCATAAATACCATGGACAAAGTAACAGAATGTCTGGATGCGCTCATCGAAGAAATGAGGGAGAGCAGGGCATATCAGAATTACTTGTGGATGGAAGAGGAACTTGAAAAAGACCCGGACTTAAAAAGCCGGGTCGACGACTATCGAATCCGCAACTACCGACTGCAGCAGTCCGAAAACGTAGACCTTTACGATGCGGTAGATTCCCTGGAGCGGGATTCCTACGCACTACGCAAAAGCGAGAAGGCAAACGCTTATCTTGAGGCGGAGCTTGAGGTCTGTAAGATGGTACAGAAGGTGCAGGACCGTATTTCAGAAGAAATCCGCATCGGCGTACCGGAAATCTAAAACCGAAAATCAAAAGGAGAGCGCCCATGTCCGAAAAGAAAAGTGATGCCGGATACCGAGCAGCGCTGACAGGTGCGAAAGGAACCGTGCGCCTGCTCATTTACGTCTGCGTGATTCTTGTGATCATTCTGGCAGCGAAAACTTCATATCAGTTCGGACATGATGTATTTGCCGAGGAACCGGTCAGCCTGAAGGGAAAAGGAAAAGAAGTCACCGTACAGGTGCGTTCCGGCATGGAGGCGAAAGAACTTGGCGAACTCCTGAAAGACAACGGACTGATCGACGAAAGCCTTCTGGTTTTCGAAGTCCAGTACCGCCTGTCCGGCTACTACGGCGGCATCAAGGACGGTTCCTACGTGCTGAACACCGCACAGACCGTCGATGAAATGCTGGAAATCCTGGCGGGCATCAACACCGAAGGACAGCCGTCTGCGGAATAACGCACGTTTGCAAAACAAGAGGAATCTTACATGATAATAGACGAACGAATGGTAACCTACATCAATTCTCTGGACACCGGCCACACCCCGTTTCTGGAAAACCTGGAGCGGACGGCCAAACAGGACCGGGTACCGATCATTCGCCGTGAAATGCAGAGCTTTTTAAAAGTATTCTTAAAGATGAAACAGCCAAAGAGAATCCTGGAGGTAGGAACTGCCGTAGGATTCTCTGCTGTTTTCATGGCACAGTACGGCGAACCGGATGCAGAGATTACCACAATAGAAAATTACGAAAAACGCATCCCGATCGCACGGGAGAACTTCGAAAAATCCGGCTTCGCCGACCGCATCACGCTGATCCCGGGAGACGCTGCAGAAGTCTTAAAAACCCTGGACGGTCCGTACGATTTTATCTTTATGGACGCCGCTAAGGGACAGTACATCCACTTCCTGCCGGAAGTCCTGCGTGTCCTTGATAAGAACGGCGTACTGATCACCGATAACGTGCTGCAGGACGGCGACGTCATCGAATCCCGCTTCGCTGTGGAACGCCGGAACCGCACGATCCACAAACGGATGCGGGAATACTTATTTGAACTGACACACAATGAAGGGTTGCTGACATCGGTCGTGCCGCTGGGAGATGGAATCGCGATCACGATGAAAAGCCACGATACAAGAAAGGAAACAACATGAGAAAACCGGAATTACTGGTTCCAGCCAGCAGTCTGGAAGTATTAAAAGTAGCAGTGATCTTCGGCGCAGATGCCGTATATATCGGCGGAGAAGTCTTCGGACTTCGGGCGAAGGCGAAGAACTTTTCGATGGAAGATATGAAAGAAGGTGTGGAGTTTGCGCATGAGCATGGCGTAAAGGTCTATGTCACCGCGAATATTCTGGCACATAACCAGGATCTTGAGGGCGTGCGGGCTTACTTTGACGAATTGAAAGAGATTGGACCGGATGCACTCATTATTTCGGATCCGGGAGTGTATCGGATTGCGATGGAAGTGTGCCCGGAGATTGAGCGGCATATCAGTACACAGGCGAATAATACGAACTATGGGACGTATCAGTTCTGGTATGAGCAGGGAGCGAAACGTGTCGTGACGGCAAGAGAACTGTCTCTGGCGGAGATCAAAGAGATTCGGGAGCATATTCCGGAGGAGATGGAGATCGAGACGTTTATTCATGGGGCGATGTGTATTTCGTACTCGGGAAGATGTCTGCTGTCCAATTATTTTACGGGAAGAGATGCGAATCAGGGGGCTTGTACACATCCGTGCCGGTGGAAATACGCGGTTGTGGAAGAGTCCAGACCGGGGGAGTATTTGCCGGTGTATGAGAATGAGAGAGGGACGTATATCTTTAACTCGAAAGATCTTTGTATGATTGAGCATATCCCGGATTTGCTGGATGCGGGGATTGACAGTTATAAGATTGAAGGAAGAATGAAGACGGCGCTGTATGTGGCGACGGTAGCCAGGACGTATCGGAAGGCGATTGATGATTATCTGGAGAGCCCTAAGAAGTATGAGGAGAATATGGAGTGGTATCGGGATCAGATCTCGAACTGTACGTACAGGCAGTTTACTACGGGATTTTTCTATGGGAAGCCGGATCATGAGAGCCAGATTTATGATAGTAATACGTATGTGAAGGAATATACGTATCTGGGGATTGTTGGGGAGAAGAATGAAAAAAGCAGATATGCGATTGAGCAGAGGAATAAGTTTTCGGTTGGAGAAGAAATTGAAGTGATGAAACCGGATGGGGAGAATGTCTGCGTTACGGTGAAGGGGATCTGGGATGAGGAAGGGAACCAGATGGAGAGTGCGCCGCATCCGAAGCAGAAATTGTGGATTGATCTTGGCGTGGAATTGGATAGGTTTGATATTTTGAGAAGGAAAGAAATGGAATAAAGCATTAGAAAGAAAAAGAAGGTCAAAACTGCTGAAAACAGCAGAAAAGATCTTCTTTTTGCGTAATGAAATAAGAAATAATGGGGGGGGGTAAACACTTAGGAGTGTGTCATGAAAAGATCATAAAAAAATAAGAGTAAGGATTGAAATATGTTGAAATGTAACGAAAATCAGGAGCGGATATTTACAAAAAGTACAGAATAGGGTAAAATATTATAGATTGTAATTGAAAGTCAGAAGTAAATATTGGGGTAATGAAAAAGTTACAGAAATGTTTCGGAAATCATTACGTTCCATCTAATTGCGATAAAATCGCTTGTGATAAAGTTTATCAGATACGTAGAAAAGAGGAAAAGGTGCAAAAAATGGAGTATAAGAGAAAGGTTGATAAAGGACGCATTCCAACTTGCAATATTATGGGAGTTAATATTGCGGCAATTAATATGGAATGGTTAGTACAATATCTCAAAAAAAATCTTTCAGAAATAAAAGGGGACTATATCTGTGTCTCAAATGTACATACCACGGTAACCAGCTATGAAGATGCAGCGTACTGTGCAATTCAAAATGGTGGGTTAATGGCAATCCCTGATGGAGGTCCTCTTTCTACTGTTGGCCGGAAACGTGGCCATAAAAATATGGAGCGTACAACCGGTCCAAGTTTAATGGGAGAGATTTTCGAAATCTCTGCTGAGAAAGGGTATCGCCATTATTTTTTTGGCAGCAAAGAAGAAACTTTGGAAGTGTTATATCAAAAGCTTACAGAAAATTATCCGGGAATTCAGATTGCCGGAATGTACAGTCCGCCGTTTAGACCTCTGACGGAAGAGGAAGATAAAGTAGTTATAGAAAGAATTAATGAAACCAAACCGGATTTTGTATGGGTTGGACTTGGAGCACCGAAACAGGAAAAGTGGATGGCAGCTCATCAGGGGAAAATTGAGACTGTGAGAAAAAGTCTGTAAATAAGATTCTACTATGATATGCAAGGGTGGTGAGCTTACAGTTTGAGCTTTTCACCCTTGTTTTAT
>NZ_QUHK01000059.1:0-6025 GCF_003479665.1 Blautia sp. AF14-40 | reverse complement strand
GATAAGTTTGTGCAAAATTCGATATTTGCTCATTTATAGCTACAAATATTTTTATATTATATCATCCACACATGAAATCAAATACATAGCACTGTAAAATCAAAGTAAATATTTCGATCAACAGAACCTTTTATGACAACATCTCTTTCACACAAGTACTTCGATAATCACTTGGTGATATTTTATATCTTTCTTTAAATACTCGGTTAAACGTTCTCTGACTTTCAAATCCACTATCCAGACAAATATTTGTAATAGAATCACTCGTATTTTCCAAACGATGGCATGCATAGTTCAGCCTTGCATCGTTAAGATATTGATTAAAGTTTCTATGGAATGTTTTGGAAAAGAGTCTGGATAAAACATATTTGCTCACGCCCAGGTCTTTTGCCATCTCTTCCAGAGAAAACTTCTTCTTAAAATTTGCTGATATATAGGAAACTGTCTGGTAAATAAGATCATTGCTCCCCACACTACTCTTTTCTACCAAATTTAATTTTCCTATGCAGCGTGCCAACACAATTTGAAGATATGCCTGTGCAACAGTAATATCCGACTGTTCTGTCTCTAAAATTGCATTTATAACCCTATATACCTCCGGTTCAACCTTTTCCGCTTTGATGATTGGGTATTCAGGAGCCATGGATTGCATGATATCTGCAAATTTGGCTATCGTAAATGGCGATGCGATCAGATAAGTCGCTTTATTTACACCGGGTGTCAGTACCTGATAGTGATGAATAACATCTGGAAATACAAAGCCTATATCTCCTTTTTCCATATGGTATAGTTCCTGTCCGACACCAAGTTCTAATGCTCCACTTGTTACACAAACGATCTCCAGTGCATTATGAAGATGTGGTTCAATATGTTTTGACTTCCTATTTATTGCTATAATCTCCTCTTTTGTGTCAACATATTTTAACTGCATGAAATACTCCCCTTTGCAACATTTGTCTATATCTTCTTTCGATTTGGCAAGCAATCCTTTTACACCTATCTTATAATCAACTTGTAAATAAGGAAAGGAGGAATTGCAAATGAGCAACCTAAAAAAATATCTGAATGACCTTTTAGTATTCTACGCTGAATATTTTGAGCATCCTTACCATGTATAAATACTAAAAGGACTATTTTGTGAAAACTGAATATTTTCTTAAGGCCATTTCACAAAAATGAAGTGGTCCTTTTTTATTTTCAAAATACAGTTCTATCACTTTATATATAGAAAAAAGCACTGTCTCATCGAGCAACGACCAGACAACGCTTTCTCCTGTCAATTCTAATTTATGTCTAATGCATCCGTTACTTCATCTGCAGCAATTCCTTTTTCTGCTTTCAGTTTTTTATTTGCATCTTCTACATTCATTCTTGAAAGTGCAAACATAATCAATACATCAAAGATTAACGGAAGCCAAAGATACATGAACTGCATCATATCAAGTGCAGACTGTGGCTGAGTTGCATTTGTTCCGACATATCCACTGAACTCAAGCATCCATCCAACAACAGCGGTTCCAATACCTCCACCGATTTTTACACCAAGAGAAGTACAAGAGTACATCGTTCCGTCAATTCTCTTTCCCTGCGTAAGATAAGTGTATTCAGAGCAAGATGCGATAACTGCATTCATATCTCCCTGCCATGGTCCCTGACCTAAGGCTGCAAGAGCTGTAAATGCCATCATCAGCGGAACACTGCCCATATATCCGGCAACAACAACAAGTGCTCTACCGATGACTGCTAAGACGTAACCTCTTAAGTTCAGTTTATACATACCTTTCCACTTACCAACTAATGTCGGTGTGAAAATCAGGGCAATGATCAGTGGAATATTTACTGCCCATGCAAATTGTCCAAACAAATTCTTATTTTTCAGTACCCATGTCATGTAATAAATGCCAGCTCCAATCATGGCACCATATAACTGCTGTAAAATATATGTTCCACAAATCATCATGTAATATTTGTTTTTAACAAGAAGCTTGAATGCCTGTACCATTCCGTACTTTTCATTATCATTCTTTACTTCTCCTTCATTAAGTTCTTCCTCCGGAAGTTCCTTAACAGAAAGTGCTGAAATCGTATTTACGACCAGACCAATGATTGCATAGATAATAGCAACCGTTCTCCATGCCGCAGCATCTCCACCACATTTATCTACAAATTCAACTGTAATCGCCTGAATCAGAAGACTTGTTGAAAATGCAAAAATAAAACGGTAAGATCCCATCTGTACACGCTCTTTGCTGTTCTTTGTAATCAGTGACGTAAGTGCTGAATAAGCAATATTGTTTGCTGTATAAAACACACCATTTAACAGTGTATAAGAAATAAAGAACCATGCATATTTAGCCGTTGTTCCAAAGCTGACTGGTACTGCAAAGCAGCAGACCAGCGTAATGGCACAACCAATGTATCCGTATAGCATCCAGGGTTTCGCTTTTCCCATTTTACTGTGTGTTTTGTCAATCATTGATCCAAAAAATATATCCGTAAAACCATCAAATAGTTTTGATACGGCAATCAGGGTACCCACGACACCTGCAGCAAGTCCTACCGAGTCCGTCAGATAGACCATCATAAAAGATGTCAGGAACGCATAGACTACATTACCTGCAACATCACCTGATCCGTATCCAATTTTGTTATACCATTTCAAATACTTTTTTTCTTCCATCGAATTTCTTTGCTCCTCATCTTCATCGCACTTAGAATCTCAATATGTCTAACCGTATGATGTCTAATTCTGTTTTTTTCTCTGTTTTTGTCTGATTGCTCTGTATATCCGGACTTTACATTACAATCAGACTATCCTTCTTTGTTTACGGGTTACATGAAACTTTATTATCCCTTTACATACGGTATCAGCGTAAACTGGAACCGGAATAATACATCATCAAATCGGTACTGATCTAATACAACTGGACCACAACTATTAGAACCAATGCCATTTAATGCGTAGTCAACACAGAATACTACACTATCTGATTCTATTAATTCATAATTATGCGTTTTCTTCTCAAGTTCTTCCTGTGTATAATAAGAAGCATTGAATGAAAATGCCTTTTCTGCGGATGCCACAATTCCATATCGGCTGTTGTTAAGCTCTACATATTCACAATCATAATGGCTTCCATTTTCCTGTGGACGGATATAGTCCTCATGTAAATCCCCTACATCTGCCCGGTACAAACCGTGGCTCGCAGCCTGATGTTTATCACAATAACTTTCCTGTGGTCCCATTCCAAAGTATCTTACAGCTGAAAGTTTTTTATCCAGGAACATCCTCACACCAAATCTCGGAAGATCCGGGAATTCATCGTCTTTTGTTACTGCAATATCTGCATCAATCTTTCCAGCAGCTTCTATTTTCCATGTAATCGTCACATCAAGAATCTTCTGTACTGTCTCTGCCACAACGGAAGCATGGCTTGTAATCTTCACACCATGTTTTCCCTGCACAACCTCTGTCGTATAGGCTCTTGTGTAAGCCTTATCATAGTGGGCTTTCTTCCATTCAGACTTGATGTACATATCGTTATCTGTTGGAGCTCTCCAAATATTTAATTCCATCGGATGGTTCAAGTATTCCCGCCCTGCGAATTTCATCTCTGTAAAGAGTGCAGTACGTTTGTCTATGGTATAAGCAAATTCACGCCCCTTGATATGAATCTGTGTATCATTTTCATTTACCTGTAATTCAGAGTCCACTACTGTTTTTGGTATCCATTTCTCTGCAAGTTTACATTTTGTATCCTCTTTACTTACCTCAATTTCATCAAATCCAAGAATATGGTCTTCATCCAACAGTGGCAATTCTTTTTTCAGATGGTAAATAAGTTTTAAATAACATTTCCCATTCTCTGGAACATTGATCTTCAGGTTTGTTTTTCCTTCCCCGTGTGGTGCCACAGAAAACTCCGGAAGTATGCCTTTGCTGATCACAAGACCATCCTGTGTCAGCTCATAACTAATCTTCACATAATCTTTCAAGTCATCAAAATCCATGTAGTTATGAAGCACCAGTTCTCCGCTTTCTTTGTTATAGGAAATAACTCTTGCCGGGCGATAAACATTCTTGTATTCCAAAAGTCCTGTATGTACCGTTCTGTCCGGATATACTAATCCATCCATACAGAAGTTGCCATCATGAATTTCTTCGCCATGGTCGCCCCCATAAGCATATATAGTCTTTCCATTCTCAGCAGTTCCATGAGCAATCGCATGGTCACACCATTCCCAGACAAAGCCGCCGCACATTTTATCATTATCCTGAATCATCTGGAAGTAATCTTCAAAATCTCCAGGTCCATTTCCCATGCTGTGACAGTACTCTACCAAAAGGAAGGGTTTGCTTCCATCTTTATCCAGATATTCCTGAATTTCGGAAAGCGCCGGGTACATCCGGCTGTACACATCCAGATTGCTGTAATCATATGTTTCATCATAATTACGGTATCTTGCACTCTCATATTGTGTGATACGGTCTGGATCAAAATTCTTTGTCCATTCCAGTGCTTTTTCAAAGTTGCAGCCATAAGCACTCTCATTTCCCATTGACCACATAACAATACAGAAACGGTTTTTGTCACGTTCCACCATGAGTTTTACGCGATCAACGATTGCCTCTTCCCATACCGGATCATCTGCAATCTTCTCATTCCATCGTTTGAACCGATTGTAATCAGTGTCTTCTTTTCTGTAGATCATAAATGGACCATGAGCTTCAATATCTGCTTCATCTATTACCATGAATCCATACTTGTCACACATTTCATAGAAAAATGGTGCGTTCGGATAGTGGCTGGAACGGATCGCATTAAAATTATGCTGCTTCATTAACGTAAGATCGGTTGTGAGCTGTTCCAGACTGATTGTAAATCCAGTAACCGGATCGGAATCATGTCGATTGACACCACGGAATTTAATCTTCTGTCCATTTAGGTAAATGATCTGGTCTTTAATCTCTATCTTTCTTAATGCAATGTGATCTACAATTACTTCATTCTCTGTTTCAAGAATCAGTTTATATAGATATGGATTTTCTGTATTCCAAAGTTCCGGACTTGCAATTTCTAATACAGCTGTTCCTTCTTCAGCAATACTTCCTAGTGCTACAACTGCTCCGTTTCTATCTTCAATCGAAATTTTTACATTTAAGGGAAAGTAGAATTTCATTTCAATTTCTACTTTCGCAAGCATATCCTCAATTCTTGTTTTAATATGATAATCACTGATTGCCTGTTTTGGGCGTTTCAAAATGTACACATCCCGGAAAATACCACTCATACGGAATTTGTCCTGATCTTCCAAATAGGAACCATCACACCATTTCATTACCAACACTGCCACCGTATTCTTTCCATCCTGAAGTACATCGGTAACATCAAACTCACTGGTCATATGTGAAACCTGGCTGTATCCTATGTAAGAGCCATTGATCCATACATAAAAGCAGCTGTCTACTCCTTCAAAGTTCAAAAAAGCTTTTGATGCTTTCTCATCTCTGCTGTACTCAAAATTATGTACATAAGCTCCACACGGAATATCCTGTGGCACATATGGTGGATCAAACGGAAACGGATACCGGATGTTTGTATACTGGTGTGTATCATATCCTGCCATCTGCCATACACTTGGAACCTGAATCTCATCAAAATTTTCTGTATCATAATTCTTCTCAAAGAAAGAATCCTGAATGTCATAGATGCTGTTAAAATACTGGAATTTCCAAGTTCCATTCAATAACTGCATACGATCTGATTCTTCTCTGTGTTCCACCAAGTTATCCATTCTTTTGGATGCCGGAATATAATAGGCTCTGGCTGGCATTGTGTTTTCGTGCAGTACGCTTAGATTTTCATAATAACGTGGTACGATCATAAATAACTCTCCTCCAATACATATACTTTTTTGTTCTTTGTTTCCCTAAAGCAAACCTTATACTTTATTTTTTTGTTTACGTTCCTTAGTTATGCTATATACTATAAATGAGCAAATATCGAATTTTGCACAAACTTAT
>NZ_QUHK01000058.1:0-6569 GCF_003479665.1 Blautia sp. AF14-40 | reverse complement strand
CCCCTATCTCGTCGGCTATCTGCCGTATCGTTTTCATACTTTCACGAACAGGCCCACAGGACACACACCCTTAAACCCAGGCGTAGATATGTACCAGCAAGCAGGGCCTGTCGGCTCCCAGGCTACTTCAAGGGTAATCTCGTGCCAGCCATCTGGAAACAGAGCTGTAAATCCCTCTCCTGCGTGTATGCCGCGCCCTTCCAAGAGCAGACGAGGGTGCGGATCATCGTCTGCCGGATCGGGAAGCTGTATCTGCGCGATCCTCTCTTTATCCCAGCTCATAGACCTTTCCTCCTTCCCCTAAAATAAGTCGCTATGCGATCCCGTCCGGGTAAGATATAAAATCAGCTCGTCCCCGTCCACTTCGTAGATCAGCAACCAATCCGGCGTAATGTGGCACTCACGACACCCCGCATAGTCCCCGGAAAGCTGGTGATCCCTGTTCTTCTCCGGCAACGGCTCCCCCGCAGCCAGCTTTTTAATAATATCGGTCAGCAAAGAAATATCAAAGCCGCGCTTTTTCACACGCTTCAAATCCTTCTGAAACTTTGTGGTTGGTCTTATGTTATACATCGGCAAGCAGCTCCTCCATCATCTGATCGACATTGGAATAGGTCTTGCCGAGGCTCGGATCGGCCTTCATTCTCTTTACTTCCTGGATTGCTTCGACGGTTTCTGCGTTCGGCACATCGCCGCTGATTTCAAAGGGTATTCTATACTCTCTCACCGCCTTACGAGCAAAAACATTGAACGCCGTTGTCATCGTCATTCCCATATCAGCACAGAACGCCTCAAACTGCCGCTTCAAATCTGCGTCCATACGAATGTTAATATTTGTATTCGCCATAGATAGCAACTCCTTTCACTCTTATTATATACATTGTATCATTTTTTATTTACAATGTCAATACATTTTCCTGCCCGTTTCCCCAAGCCCTGGCTCTTAAACTTCTGCCCTGGTATGTACGCATTTAGGTGGCAAAAAAGCCTTGATTTATGCGGCTTTCCGGGCGCGGTAGAGAGGGGGCCGGTATATTTACCCTCGGAGGGCTGAAAACGGCTTCTAAAGCGTAACAGGGGCCTTTCTGGGCCTTATTCCTGGCCTCCATTGTGCAGCGCGTCCAGGAGCCAATCGCTTAACTCCTGGGAAGGGGACACCTGCACTGTTATATGCCCATTTTCAAAGCGTACCGCTGGCGGCGGGCAATCCCACCACTTACGGACGGTTTTCGGATCAAGGCCAGTTTCCCGGTGACAGTCAGCCTTGCGCCCCTCCGGGTACTGCTGCCGCCATTCATAAACCCGCACCTGAGCCGTTCCGCTGCCTTTAGGCCGCCCGTTCCCTTCTCTCCAATCCTTTTTCCCTTGCTGTTTCGCTTTAATATCCCGAATAGCTCTTGCAATTTCAAGATGATCTGCTTGTCTTTGAAAATTACGCTTATTGACAGGCATAGTCAGGCCGGAGAGCTTCGCTATATCGTCCCTGGGGAATGTCACATAGTCCTCATTGAACATTTCCAGAGCGCACACCACATCATCTTTTGTAAAGCGGTTTATATCCTCCACGCTCATATCATCGTAGGGCCGAAGCAGCGCGAAAGCGTCCCGGCGCAGCTCGTCCTCGTCTATCCCGCATTTTTTCGCATAAATCGCCAGCGTCATAATGCCATAGAAACGATGGCCCACCCGGATTTCATCGGCGATCCGGTGCAGCCACCAGTCGTAAAGGTCACGCTTAACCGTCCATCGGCCCCGCCGCTCCTTCTTGACGATCCGCCGCTCATACCAATCCGGGTACTTCTCTTTCGCCTCGGCCAGCGACAGGCGGCTCTTTCTCATAAGCCCCTCAAGCCGCTGCTGTTCCCCGTTGCTGTCCGGGATATAATCAAGCAGCCACGCCAGCTCCACCGGCCCGCCGAGCCGGAACGCCCTCACAGGATACTCACGCCCCAGCTTCGAGCCGGAGCCGACCACCCGAAAGCCCTGCAAAATCCCCTGCATTTGCGGCTCCTTGATAGTGGAGGTAAACTTATTCCAAATCTGCCGGGTAAGGGAATATTTCAGCTCTTTCAAGCATTTCTGGTTGTACGGGTACATAGGCACCGGCTCTTTCAGCACATAATACAGGTGAAGCCCTGTCCCGCTGTTTACAACAAAGGTTGCCTGGGGCAAAATATCCTTATTCATCTGGTGCAGCGTGTCCCGGAGCTGAGGCATACCCACCCCGTCCAGGTCAAAGACCAGAGCATAGAGATACCGGGCATTTTTGCCACACCGCCGCCGCCCAAAATAAGAAATCGGGGACATAATCGTAAAATCGGTGTCTTGCAGCTCCCGCAGCTCGTCCAGCTCGTCAGTGATGGTACAGCGTTTCGCTTTACCGTCCCCCTCGATCTGCAAGGCAATCCCCGTTGCCTTGTCAACCTCACCTTTCGGCACCGTCACCGCAATTCCATTTCCCTTCCTGTCCTCAAAATGACCCTTCCTCTCGAAAGATCCTTCCGGGAAGATCTCACGATAAAACTCATACGGCTCCACCGGCTCCAAAAACTTCTCTAAATGCTCGTTCTTTTCCCTGTAAAGTTCCCGCAGCCGTTCCAGAGCTTCTTGCTGATCCGCCATTCCTTACACCTCTTTTCGTACATTCTGCAAACCCACAGGGGGAAAAGGGGGAGCCAAAGAGCGGCCCCAAAGGGGCCTTAAAGAGAAAGTCACCTCCCCCTTTTCCCCCTCGCTCTGGGGCATGGAAATGATGGAAAACCTTTCAGGTTTACCACATTCCCACACCCCGCCGCTCACCCCCATAACCCCCTCCGACTTTCTCCCTGTCCGAGAGAGAATATTTTATTATTTTTCTCCCTGGCCTAAAGGCCATAGGGGGGCATATATTATCAATATATTTTATTCCCTATTTTACAACCCACTAACTCCCTGCCATCTCCCATACCCCATAGGGGGCATATATTATCAATATATTTTATTCCCTATTTTTACTGTTATTATAGCCTGTCCGGGCGGCTCTTGCAAGGCCCCCTGACAGGCTTCTTTTACAGCTCCATACCACCCCAGGTATGGCCCCGTTCCTGCTCTCTTTCCGGCTGCTGCACCTCTGGCACAGGTAGTAGCTCACGCGCCTTTTCGACCAGGGGCCGGAACTGCTCTGGCAAGTGCCGATCCAGGAAATCCAGCACCGCCCCGATCCCTTCCTGAAGCCGCGCCGAAAACCCGCGCTCCCGGCTCAAATCTTCTTCCAGGTATTCCACCTGCACTTTAAGCTGCCGGTTTTCATTTTCAAGCCGCTGCCGCTCCTGGGCCTCCTTCAGCTTTTCTTTCGTCGAGGGGATTTTCTGCTGAAGCTGTTGGTTTTCTACCTTCAGCTCCCGCACCTTCTGCTCTGCCGCCGCGCCCCGGATCACCGCCGCCTTCAGCTCCTTCACCTGCTCCACCGTCACGCCCTTGACGGCCCCTGTCAGCGTCTTTTCCGGCTGTATTGCGTCCAGATCGGGCTTGACCTTCTCAACCGCTTTCAGCAGCTTCACATTCCCTTGCAGGGCCTTTCTCTGCTTTTCCAGGGCCGCGATCTCCTGCTCTGCCGCTGTCACCTGTTCCTGGATAGCTTCAAGCCGCTGGGCCGCTGCTCTGTACTCTGGCAGCTCCATATGAGGCCGACCACCGCCTAAGCTGATAATCTCAAACTCGTGCGCCTGGGCGATTTCCGTTAGGGCTTCTTTCTCCCGTTCCATCCAGGCTTTCCATTCCGTCTGCTTCCGGCCCATCCCTTCAAATCCCTGCTGCTTTAACGCTTGTTTCATTGATACCCGCGTCGAAAGGCCCCGGCTCTGCTCCGTTGCCACCGGCACGAAGTCCACATGGAGGTGGGGCGTGGCCTCGTCCATGTGCAGCACCATATTGAACACCCGCAGATGAGGATTGCGCTCCTGGAAGGACTCTGCAAACTCTTTGAGAGCTGCCGCCGCCCGTTCCCCTCCAGGGGAGCCGCACCCGCAGTCTATCAAGTTGCCGATCTGGAAGATAGCCTCATGAAATAGCTTTTCCTGCTTGCTCTGCCGGATATGCTCATAGTAGTCTGGTATCTTGTCCCTGGTCTTTTTCTTTTTGGCATTGTAGGCAGCCAGGGCTTCATCGAAAAGTTCGTGGTACACCTTTTTCAAATCCTCGTTGCAAAAGGTGACATTCTGCCCCGACCTGCTCCGGTCTACATTCGCCGCTGAAAAGCTCCTGTTGTTGTGCCGGATGCTTCCCCGGCCCGTCATTCCCGAAATGGTTGTACCTATAAAATCACCCGTCCCTTTCCTGCAAAAAGCCCATATCTTACTATTCCTATTTTACCATAACTGGCCGCAGGCCACAACCTCTTTGTTACTTTCTTGTGAGAAAGTAACGCAAAAGCACTTTCACACCGCCGCCCCTTTGGGGCTGGCAGTATGAAAGTGCTTTTGCGCGCTCCCGCGGGGGATTGCCGGAGCTGCCAACCGCTACGGTTTCCCGCTGCTTTCGGGCGGCTCCGGCTGGGGCTTCGGCCACACTGTCAAATTACTGCTTTATGTTCTGCAAAATTTCCTCAACCGTCGTTCTGTACAACTTTGCCAGCGCAATCAAATTAGAGGTACTCGGATCACATTCTCCTAAAACCCTGGATGTAACAATAAGGCACCCAGCATTAAATTCGTGCCAGATGCCTTTCCTTTCAAACGCCAATGTTGCTTGGAAATCTATGTGTACATAAAAACGCCTTGAAGCGCTCAATCCCTTTCATCAGCATAAAGCTGCCCGCATCCAGCACCGATATCAGAACCAAATTGCATTCTGGCAGCCACGCTGATACGGTTGGAATGCAGAATATCACTGAAGTTTTTAATGGTTTCGTTATTTGAAGCGATAAACTTTCGTGCCGTCTTATCTGTTACGTTATATGGGATAAGATCAACATGATATAGATAGGACAACGCTCCCCGGCTCAAAATAAGGTGTGCTAACGCTTTCGCATGTTCTGCCGAGTCATTGATTCCGCCCAGCATAATATAAGCCAAAAACAATCGCCTTTTGGTATTGGCGACATGCGCATCCAACGCATCCATCACTTTATGGAGCGGATAAGTTTGATTGATCGGCATCAGTTCCGAACGTTGCTTTTCAAAGGGCGAGTGCAGCGAAAAGGCTAAATTTACCTGCGGAAAATCGCGGGTCAGCCGTTTTATGCCAGGTATCATTCCAATCGTCGATATGGTAATGCGTCGCTGGCTTAATCCGAACAAAGACGGGTTTGTCAGGATTTTTAATGCGTCAAATAAATTGGGATTTGCAAACGGCTCGCCCATTCCCATAAAAGAAACACTGTTCATTTTATGCCCTGCGAGATAAAAATACAGAATTTGATCTGTTATTTCGTCAGCGGTCATATTGCGTTTGTGTCCGATAGCACCGGTTGCGCAGAATTTGCAGCCAAATCCACAGCCGCATTGGGATGAAATGCAAAAAGATTCCCATCCTTTTTTGTAATGCAGGTTTACCGTTTCGACGCAGTTGCCATCCTTTAATTGAAAAAGCACCTTATCTGCCTGACCAGATGCCTGGTGTGCAATCGGAACAAGGCCGCAGGCAGAGGCTCCAAAAGTTTCTGCCAAATTTGCTCTTAATCTTTCCGGCAGCATATACATGGCATGAAAGTCAGAAACATGTTGTGCAAAAATCATCTTTATCAATTGCTCATAGCGATAATCCGGAAAATTCATTTCCGATATACATCGCTTCATAACGTCATATTTTGAATAAATCATGTAGGCTTTTCTCCTCTTATTTTTAGTCCGCAAGTCTTTCAATACTTCACCTAAATTTTGCTTAAGGACGCTCTTTTCAGCTCTTACATCTTTAGACCTAATATATTTCTTCAAAGCTCGAATAATTAAGATAACCAGATAGATAAATAGCCCGAAAAGACCTGCATAGATGATCAAAGAAATAACCAGCATTGGTGCCGCTATACTCATATTTGTTCCTCCTTTCTGATCATCATTTTAGCAATAACTTCTCGGTTGCTACCATCAATTATTGAGCAACTTTAAGTTGCTTTCTACTTTCCAAACAGTTTACTAAACCACCCGCGCTTTTGCTCCGGCTCCTGGCCCTGCTGATCCGCTCCGGCCTCCCCGGTAAGAAGCTGCTGCTGGATTGTCCCCGCGTGAAGGGCCTGGGCCGCCGCTGCTGTCTGCTGGGCGGCAAGCAGCGCCGCGCTGACCTCTGCCAGCCTTGCGTTTAGTTCCTCAATCTGCCGGTCTTTCACTTCAAGCTGCCCCTGCAGCGTGTCGATGGTGGCCTGCAAAACTGCTACCACTCCGGCCTCTTGCGACTGCTCCGGCACCGCTCCAATGGAGCGCTCCGTATGCGTATCCGTATGCGCTCCATTGGAGCGGTCATCTTTCAAAAAATCTTGTTTTATCAGGGTTTCAGCCTGCTCCGATAGATACAATACCCCCTGCTCCGTATGCGTATACGGAGCGCAAACCGTATGCAGCTTGCCTTTGTATCGCTTATAGACCGCCTGCTTTGAT
>NZ_QUHK01000057.1:0-7134 GCF_003479665.1 Blautia sp. AF14-40 | reverse complement strand
AAAAACAGCGGCTACAACGATTACCGGGCAAAACGGGAGGAGTACCGCCGCTTGCAGACTGTCAAGGGCAATATCGACCAGATTTTACGCCGGAGCGAGCCGCAGCGCAGAAAGGAGCAGAGCCATGAACGGTAATATCCCCCGCATGGACTACCGCCAGTACCGGGCAGCCCGCCGCCTTGTGCATGAGTGCTGCAACTATGACAGCGGGAACTGCCTGCTGTTGGAGGACGGCGAGCCTTGCGTGTGTGTACAGAGTATCAGCTATTCGCTGCTCTGCCGCTGGTTTACCGCCGCTGTCCTGCCCCTTGATGAAGCACTGGAAGCCGCCCTCTTGCGCCGGGGAAGCCGGAAACGCTGCGCTGTCTGCGGGGCGTTCTTCTTCCCAAAATCCAACCGGGGGAAATACTGCCCGGACTGCGCCGGACGCATGAAGCGGATAAACGCCGCCAAACGGAAGCGGAAACAAAGGGAGAAATGTCACGCTTTAGGGCATTTCAAACCCGCATAAATCAAGGCTTTTTTGGAGGGTGTCAAAGGGTGCGTGATACATTTATCCTTTTCCCTTAAAAACGCCCCCTAAAAGCGTAACAGAACCCACAGACAGACACCACAAGGAGGTGAACCCTATCGCTGATTATATGACCGCAGGAACGGAGCTGCCCGCTTACCTGCCTTACCCCCGTTTCCTGCTGGAAACAGACCTATCCCACACCGCAAGAGAGTTATATGCGCTGCTGTTAGACCGTTCCACCCTTTCGCAGAAGAACGGCTGGCAGGACAGCGAGGGACGGACATACATTGTCTACCCCATAGCAGAGATAGCGGAAATGCTGGATAAAGGCTGCACCACCATAAAGGGCGCACTGAACGAACTGGACGCTGCCGGGCTGCTGGAACGCAGACGGACGGGCTTTTCTGCCGCCAACCGTCTGTATGTGAAAGTGCCGCCTATCCCAGTGGTACAGTTTTCCGACCAACTGACGGACGGAAAACCGCCCCTCATAAGGGCGGGAAACCGACCAACTGACAGCCGGAAAACTGACCTTATGACGGTCGGAAAACCGTCCCCTAACCAAACTAATATAAACAACCTAATAGAGAGCCAAACAAAAGGAGCGAGTGAGGGGCAGCCCCCCGCCGCTTATGGCAGATATAAAAATGTATTTCTTTCTGACACAGAACTTTTGGAGCTGGAACAGGACTTCCCCGGCAAGTGGGAGTATTACCTTGACCGCCTTTCCTGCCACATCGCTTCCACCGGGAAGCAGTACCAGAGCCATGCAGCCACCATTTACAAGTGGGCGCAGGAGGACGCTGCCAAAGAGAAGCCAAAGAAAGGCATACCGGACTATTCATTCAAGGAGGGAGAAAGCCTATGACCGATACAATCCACAACACCATACTGCCTATGACCGACACCACAGCCGAGCCGGAGGATTACACCGGGGAGGACGGGCTTTTATACTGCGGCAAATGCCGGAAACCCAAAGAAGCCTATTTCCCGGAGGGCAAGACCTTTTTCGGGCGTGACCGCCACCCGTCAGAGTGCGACTGCCAGCGGGCAGCCCGTAAGGAACGGGAAGCCGCCGAGAAGCGGCGCAGCCACCTTGAAACGGTGGAACGGCTGAAACGGCAGGGCTTTACAGACAAGACCATGCAGGACTGGACATTTGCCAACGATAACGGCAGCTGCCCGCAGATGAAGAACGCCGCCGGATATGTGGCACGCTGGGAACAGATAAAGGACGGGAACTACGGGCTGCTCTTGTGGGGCAGGGTAGGCACTGGGAAAAGCTATTTTGCCGGGTGTATTGCAAACGCCCTCATGGAGCAGGAAGTCCCGGTGTGCATGACAAACTTTGCAGCAATATTAAACGACCTTGCCGCCAGCTTTGCGGGCAGGAACGAATATATTTCCCGCCTTTGCAGCTTCCCCCTGCTCATCATTGACGATTTTGGAATGGAGCGTGGCACAGAATACGGTCTGGAACAGGTCTACAATGTGATTGACAGCCGCTACCGGAGCAGGAAGCCGCTGATTGTGACGACCAACCTCACGCTGGAGGAATTGCAGCACCCGGAGGACACCGCCCACGCCCGGATTTATGACCGCCTGCTTGAAATGTGTTCCCCTCTCTGCTTTACCGGGGAGAATTTGAGGAAAGCCGCCGCACAGGGAAAAATGGAACAGCTGAAACGGCTGCTTGCCGGAAAGGAGATTTGCCTATGACCGACACCCAGAGAAACAAACGCCCTGCCCGCCGCCCGGACTGCGTGACCGAAACGAGGATAGGCAACACAATCCTTGTGGTGTCTGGCTTTTTCAAGGAGGGGGCGACCGACACCGCCGCTGACAAGATGATGAAAGTGCTGGAAGCAGAAGCCGCCGCCGGATATTTGACCTGTGATAAGCCTGATTGAAAAACCGTCATTTTTACCGACCGTAAAGAAGCAGATTTGACGCTTTTGCCGCTATACAGACAGCCGCCCCATGTGGTACAATCAAGGTACGGAATAGTGGGGCTGGCTGTCGGAAACGGAGGAATTTATGTTAAGACAGACCCCCCAGCAACTCATTACCGCCCTTTACCCAAGACTGTCCCATGAGGACGAGCTGCAAGGCGAGAGCAATTCCATTTCCAACCAAAAGAGGATTTTGGAAACCTATGCCAAACAGAATGGATTTTCTAATCTGCGCTGGTACACCGACGACGGTTATTCCGGTGCGAACTTTCAAAGACCCGGATTTCAAGCCATGCTTGCAGACATTGAAGCAGGGAAAGTCGGGACAGTTATCGTCAAGGATATGTCGAGGTTAGGGCGAAACTACTTACAGGTGGGAATGTACACAGAAATGATTTTCCCACAGAAAGGTGTCCGCTTCATCGCTATCAATGACGGAGTGGACAGCGCACAGGGGGAAAATGATTTTGCCCCGCTGCGGAACATTTTTAACGAATGGCTGGTGAGAGATACGAGCAAGAAAATCAAGGCAGTAAAACGCTCTAAGGGCATGAGCGGAAAGCCCATCACAAGCAAGCCCGTCTATGGCTACCTCATGGACGAGGACGAAAACTTTATCATTGACGAGGAAGCCGCCCCGGTGGTACGGCAGATTTACAGCCTTTGCCTTGCCGGGAACGGTCCGACCAAGATAGCCCGTATGCTGACCGAGCAGCAAATCCCCACGCCGGGGACGCTGGAATACCGCAGGACGGGCAGCACCCGCCGCTACCACCCCGGCTATGAGTGCAAGTGGGCGACCAATACCGTGGTTCATCTGCTGGAAAACCGGGAATATACGGGCTGTCTGGTAAACTTTAAGACCGAGAAGCCGTCCTACAAGCTGAAACACAGCATAGAAAATCCCCCGGAAAAGCAGGCGGTTTTTGAGAACCACCATGAGCCTATCATTGACCGGGAAACGTGGGAACGGGTGCAGGAGTTACGCAAGCAGCGCAAACGCCCCAACCGTTATGACGAAGTGGGCTTGTTCTCCGGCATACTCTTTTGTGCCGACTGCGGCAGCGTCATGTACCAGCAGCGATACCAGACGGACAAGCGCAAGCAGGACTGTTATATCTGCGGAAGCTACAAGAAACGCACCGCCGACTGCACAGCGCACTTTATCCGCACTGACCTCTTGACCGCTGGCGTACTCTCCAATCTGCGGAAAGTTACCAGCTATGCGGCAAAGCATGAAGCCCGGTTTATGAAGCTTTTAATCGAGCAGAATGAGGACGGGGACAGACGCAGGAACGCCGCCAAGAAAAAGGAGCTGGAAGCCGCCGAGAAACGCATAGCCGAGTTATCTGCTATCTTCAAGCGGCTGTATGAGGACAGCGTAACCGGGCGCATATCGGACGAGCGTTTCACAGAGCTGTCGGCAGACTATGAAGCCGAGCAGAAAGAACTGAAAGAACGTGCCGCCAGACTGCGGGAAGAACTTTCCAAAGCGCAGGAAGCCACCGCAAACGCTGAAAAGTTTATGAATGTGGTACGCAGGCACACTACCATTGAAGAACTTACCCCTACTCTGCTGCGGGAGTTTGTGGAGAAAATCGTTGTCCATGAAAGCGTTGCCCTTGACGGGAAACGCCGGGGCAAGTTACGCAGACAGGAAATCGAAATCTATTATTCTTTTGTCGGCAAGGTAGAACTGCCCGACACCTAACCGCCCGACCTATCCGACATACCTCATGTGCCGGATAGGAACGGCAAAATTTTTTACACTTCTATTACTTCTTTATCACACATAAGCAAAGAGCCAGGGCATGAAGCAGTTCATGGCTAATTAGTTGGAACAAAAAACGAAAGGAAAAGCACAATCCAGACGGTATCAGCGGCAGGCTACAAGAATAAATTGTGATTTCACAAGATTGGTGCTATAATAAGAGAAAAGTTCCTGCCGGGGCAGCCGCCCCGGTGGTATAGATAGAAAGGCAGGAAAACAATATGCACATCAGCTATAAGCCACTCTGGCACACACTGTTAGAGCGTGATATGAGAAAAGAGGATTTAAGGCTTGCCGCTGGTATGACAACAAATATGATTGCCAACATGAGCAAAGAGGGAAAGCACATCAGCATGGATACATTAGCCCGTATCTGCGAAACGCTGAATTGTGAGATTACCGATGTGATTGAGTTAGTACCAGACGAGCCTGCTTCCACAGGAGGTAAGGAACATGAGCGAATTGAAACCAAGAATAACGGAAAACGGAATTGATTATATCCTTGTCGGAGATTATTACATCCCGGACTTGAAACTGCCGGAGGAACACCGCCCTATCGGAAAGTACGGACGGATGCACCGGGAATATTTAAGGGAAGTCCACCCAGCCAGATTGAATACATTGATACTGACCGGGGAATTGTGGACATATCTTGCAGACCTGAACGAACAGGCACAGGAACGGTTAGACACCATCATGGAGCAGATGAAAACTGCCGAGGGCGTAACCGAGGAATTGAAGCGTACCCACCAAATGGAATGGGTGCAGCGTTGCAATAACATTCATAACCGGGCAGAAGAAATTGTTTTGCATGAGATGATTTATTCATAACGGGAGCAATTAAATCGGAGGTATATAAGATGATTGAAATTGTATTTGGTGAAAGTGCCTGTGGAAGTTTGAAAATTGCCCAAACTTACGGCAAGGGAAAGTATAGAGGAAGTGCTGTTTCAATATTTATGAGGCATGAAGACGGGAGTGTTCCATCTTCAGATGAAATGAAAAAAGCACAGCTTCAAGCACAGGAACAAGAACGCATTGCTTGGGAGAATGCTATTCCATTGGGAGGCAAGAGCTGTGATGTTTATTGTTTTGATATGGCTCTTAGTGTGGGAGATATTTCTGATAATGGAATTGGCGAACAGCGGAAAAATGTTTTCAAGAAAATGCTGTCTGTCTGCTTTGTAGAGGATTTAGATTATCAGGTTGAAGAAAAAATACAGAAAATTAAAACTACATTGACCTCAGTGATTGAACGATATGTAGCTGGGGAAGAAATTCGCATTTGGTATAGCTATAATCCAGATGAGCTTTGTGGTATGTATTGGCTTATGAAACAACTTCAACCCTTAAACTGCCAGACAACAATTTATTTGGTTAAGTTACCTACATGGGAATATGGAAAAGAAAATACTATGACATCCAAAATAGCATGGGGCGAGGTCTCTCCTGGCGAATGGGGAAACTATATAACTCTACAAGAGAAAGCTAATCCTGTATTTCTTTCAGCTTGTGCTATGAAATGGAATCAACTTCAAAATGAAAATGCACCTTTGCGTGCAATGTTAAATGGTAAATTGCAAAGCGTTTCAGAAGATATATATGATAGTTTCATTCTTCGTGAAATTGCGGAACAGCCAGAGCAATTCAAAATGGCTATTGTCATAGGTAATGTTTTAGGAAAATATCAACTTGGAATTAGTGATGTATGGATTTCCAATCGCATTGATAAAATGCTTGAAGATGGTGTGTTGGAAATTATACAGGACGCACCAAAGGGAGAAACAAATTATCGCCGAATATTAAGAAAACGAATGAAGTAATAACCACAGCACAAACCGCTGCTACATGGAATCCAACAAACCATGCAACAGCGGTTTTCCTTTACCGTTTTTTCCTCTGGTTGATAGGCGTTCCCGTTTTCTTTGATTTTTGGAGAATCCGAATAAGCCAGCGAAATTCTTCATCTGACAGATTTTTATAGTTGATACCGAGCTGCTTGCAGTAAAGCACTGCCAGTTTTTCCAAACGGCTGCCCTTGAAATTTTCGACCGCTTCCAGATTTTCTTTCAGTTCATTGGCAACAGTGGTCTGGGGCGCACTCTCACTATCCTTTTTATGGGTTTCCCGAATATCCCGGATAATCAGGTTTAGGTCATCCAGAACCATGTGGCTGAAATATTCATCATCACTGATATGGGCGGCTTGCAGCACTTTCAAATGTGGGTCATCTTCGCCAGGGCGATACCGTTCTATGATTTCATGTCGGACAGTATCGACAAGGGTGTTGAGGTTTTGAATCTGCATGGTGGCAATCCCATCCACATAAATCTCAATGTCCGCAAGAAACTTGATAAAGTCCTTATGGGTGGCAAGTTCGCAGAGCAGACGGTTGTTGATCCGACCGCTTTTCAGAAGTGCAACCATTTCATCGTTCAAATGCAGCTCCGTCAGTGGCGTGTTGATCTGCTCCCTGTTCTCTGTCCGGCACAGCAGATAATCGACGGAAACCCCATAGAAGTCTGCCAGCGTGATAAGGTTGCCATGATTGATTTCCTTAAAATCTTCTTTTTCATAACTGCCAAGGGCTGATTTAGAAATACCCGTTAGTTTTGATAGTTCTTCCAGATTTAAGCCTTTGTCCTTGCGGAGTTCCCAAAGGCGTTCCTGTATGCTTGTTGCTCCTTTCATGGGCACACGCTCCTTTCCAACGGTTTCATTGCTGCCGCTTATCTGGATTATATCACACTTTCCGTAATCGTGGAAATTTCTGATTTTTACCCTTAATTCCTACTTTGTGGACATACGGCACAGGGCACAAAAATGTTCTATGATACAGGTAGTTCATCGATGGATTATTCCAATCGAATGACCAGCCTGTGTGGGATATGCTTCCC
>NZ_QUHK01000056.1:0-7136 GCF_003479665.1 Blautia sp. AF14-40 | reverse complement strand
TTCAGCGTCCGGGCTATCTGGTTTAAGTTGCCGCCGATCCTCCCGTATTCGGCGGTCAGCTTCCCGACAGCGGCAAGCAGCTCGTCATTGATGGGGGAAACGGTTATGATGGGGCGTATGGCTGCCCCGGTTATGGCTTGCCGGATAAACTCGGCTTGGCTCATGTGGTAAGCAGAAAGCCGCTGGGCAAACTCGGCGTATTCTTCCTCGGTCATGCGTGTTTTGACTACCCGGCTGCGGTGCGGCGTGTTGTATCGTTTCATAGGTGGTTGACCTCCTTTCTGTGCGTGGTGTCCTCTCACTAATAGGAGAAAAACAGGGTGTGAAGCGGAACTGTTTTTGAAAAATCCGAAAAATATTTTGAGGGGTTTTTCAGCGGCGCAAGCCGCATAAGCAGGGTTTGGGGAAGGCACTCCCCAACAAGATTCCCGCAGGGGCAAAATGAGCGATAAGCGAATTTTGGCACCTCGGTAGAATCTTGCTCTAAGAAACTGCCGGCCTGCCGTTCACTTGCTACTGCCACTTTTTCAGAAAATCTATAACCAGCTTTTTTTATAAAAGGCTGCGGGCTGGCGTTTTTCCCTTACTCCCTACAAACCACAAAAGAGCAGAATGGACGGACTTTCCGGCAAGAACTTTTCCGGCGGCTCGGTCTTTCCCGACAATAAGGCGTTTCGGAAGCTGCGTTTTGCCCGCTGTCTGAAAAAAATGGCAGCCTTTTTTGGTTTCACTGTCTAATACGGAACTTTTGGAAATTTGCCAAAAATGGACGCAAAAAAAGCAGCAAATCTTTTTCGGATTTACTGCTTCATGTGCCGCTGCGGTGCGGCGGGATGGATATTCAGTTGAAATAAAAGAGGATGGTGGTACTTTAGTCTATCGACTCTTTACTAACTATTAGGTAATCTTGAAAGATTTTCCTTGAATTTATCTAAAGAATGTTCATTGTTTCCCGCAAAAATAAGTGGAATTGTATATTCATATGATATGCCATTTTCATAGTCCGATAATTGTATTTTTATAGTATCATCCCTCTCATCTTTAGGTGCTATATATATGAATGAATTTTTATTTATATCAGATATTTTCCCTTTTTCAGAAGAAACAGTATAACCCCAGTCTGTTAAATTTGTCTTTATTGTAACTTCTGTTTCTGTTTCTTTTCTAGTCTGCAATGCTGTTTTATCGATTTGGATATCAAAAGGAGTCGAACCTAACAATTCACTGTTTATATTTACAAGTTCTTCTCCATTTGTTTTAGAAATATTAGATTCATCTTCATAATTTTGTTGAGATTCATCTTTTGGTGTTTCTCTGTTACATCCTAATAAAAAGCATAAAATAATTAGTACTAATACAGAAAGTTGTTTTTTTTGCATTTATTTCTCCTTTCATATTATCAAAGAAAGCACTGAGAGTACTTTCAAGAAATTATGAAATATTCTCAATGCTTTCTATTTTTTGATTATAAACTTGCCGGTAATGATACTATGTTAATTTATCTCTTTCGCGTAACCTTTGTTGCAATATACACATGCACCATTCACCCATTTGTGAGACATTTCAATCGTCTCAACTTCATAAATGCTTACTTCTCCACAAATTAAACATTGTTTGTAATTATATACATGACGTGTCGCACATTTATCCCAGTCATCATATATACCAGGCATTTCATCTTCATATCCATAGTACTGGGGAGAACCCCAACTATGAGTATGAGCGGCAAATACAGTCATTGGAGCAGCTACAATTCCAGCTACTACTGAAAGTGCTAAAATAGATTTTCTTAAATTCATAAGTTCCTCCCTTTCCTTAAAAATACATAGCTCTTTGTTACATTGTCATTTTAACATAATAATTGGTAAAATGCAATAATTTATTTTCTATTTACGAGAAAATACTGTGCATATTATCTTATTTAGGAATAGTTAAGGCGGCTACCTAAATCTTTTTATTACTTTACCGCACATGAGCATTGGCGCCGGGGTTGTCGTTGCCGTAACCTTCCAGCAGGTTGATAACGCCCCAGATACCGAGACCGGCACCGAGCGCGATAACGAGGGTCTGAAGAACGGTGATTGCCTGTTCAAAAAATGCCATATAGTTTGTTAGCCGGAATCTGATTAAAAAATAGGTTTGTCATGTTTCATAGGCATACAAAAGCCGGAACAATCTGCCGCCCGGTTTCCGGGGGGCATGATTCCGGCTGTCCTCCTTTTTCATTATTTTTTCTTGCGATTGTCCGCTTTGTACGCCAATGGCCCATAGAGGGCAGGTGCGGCGAATAGATAAGATCACTCCCTTCTAAAGCGGAACGAAATTAAGCGCCCTTTGTGTCTACTTCATATACATCGCAGACCTCATTGGGCTTGAGTTTCAGCCTTGCGGACAAGAATGCTTCAATATCAAAAGCGTTCTTGTCATCCGCGTCGGCAGTGTACTTGAAATTGGGGTGCTTGGTGATGTCGTACTTATCCGAAAGGAAAGGACGCACACCGCGCAGCTGGAGGATACACTTGCCTCCATCCATAACAGCAAGCTCATCCTGGCTCATCAGCTCTTTCCCCAATTTTTGATAGTTGAGTGAATGGGAGGTTTCCCTCCCACGGCTCTCTCCGGTGTTGTAGGTGTCGATGGTTTCCTTGCCCAGCACGGCAGCCAGCTCTTTGAGGGTAGTCGGCTCTTTACCGCCCAGGAAGATGGATGTATCCATGTTACCGATGATGGTATCTGCGTTATCCTTATAGATCGCCTTGAGCTGACTCTGTGCCTGCAACACCAGACAGGCAGAGATTTCACGGCTTCGGATGGTGGCCACCAGCTTTTCCAGTTTCGGAATCTGCCCGATGTTAGCACACTCATCAATCAAACAGCGCACATGAACTGGAAGCCTGCCGCCATACACATCGTCGGCTTTTTCGCAGAGCAGATTGAAAAGCTGGGTATAACACATGGAGATCAGGAAGTTAAAGCTGTCATCCGTATCACTCATAATGAGGAACAGAGCAGTTTTCCTGTCTCCCAGAGTATCCAGCTCCAGATCATCATAAGCCGTGACCTCACGCAACTCTGCAATGTCGAACACGGCAAGGCGAGCGCCGCAGGAAATCAAAATCGACTTGGCTGTTTTTCCCGAAACGAGTTGTCAAGGACTTTTTATCAAAAAAATAAGCAACAGTATTATCTGTTGCACTATGCTTGTTGTGTATGTCATTTGGCTGTATAATTAATAATATAAATTTTACTGACGAGATCGGAGGTCATTGCAAGTGGATGATACTGTTTTATTTTTAAGCGCATATAATTCGACACAGTATAAAGCGACAAACTGGTTTTTACGAAAACTTCGTAATGTTATCCCGCACAAAAAGAAGCAGATGCAATCCTTACTGGAAAAGCATCATCTTTCTTTCGTGGCAACAGACGAGACTATTACTTCTGTTGATGGGAAAATGGAGGTAACGGCCCAATATGATTATGTACATCAAGCGACTACATTTTCCTTCAAATCAAAAGATTCAGCTGAAAAAGAAAATAATGCAAGTGACTCTTTGAAAGATTCCGGTTTCTATATCAATCTTAGGCACGCACAATCTATCTTAGTTGATGAACGATATTTCAAAATCGAATTTACTTTCTGGCTAGAGCCATTTTTAGTTTGGATAAATGGTCAGATGTATCAAATTGATGCCGGTGCCTTTATGATGAACAGTGTTTTGTTCATTGTTTTTGAAGTCATAAACTACAAAACAGGAAAACCACTTGCCAAAGATGATGTCGGGGCAAAAGCAGAAAACTACAACCTACTGTCTGTGGAGAAATATCAATTCTTTGATGAAGAGAAACCTGTCGAGGCAGGAATGAAAATTTCTGAAATAATATATGAAAATATTTCTGAGTTTATCTGGGAATTGACAAATAAGTGTTATCGTTCCCAAGAATATTTCTTTGTGCATGACACATTGGTCTTTTCGAATAATATTGAAAATATTTCAGATTACTTTTGCAAACTCATTGATACGAAAGCGCCTGCTGAACCAATTAAGGACATTAGTACAGTGGAAATATACCAATATTATCCACAAGCTGGTTGTAGTGTAGTTTCTGACTTTGATTGTGATAACTTTCAACCAATTTTATATTCGGCCATTATATTGGAATCGCTAAAACTCTATATTCATATTTTTCAAAACTCTAACCTTGAAAATGAAACAGATCTTCGGCGGTCGGTACGAAATGATATTTACTTGCAGAATCTTTTTTGCTCTCCTAATCTTCCAATTGAAACTCATAATTTATTGAACTACATTAAGGAAAGCGAGCCTTACAAAAAACATGCAGAAGCTCTTCACCTAAAAATATCCTATTTGACTGCACAAAATGAACTAAAGAAAAGCAGAAACTCTGCGATTTTGAATGTTCTGCTATACATTATTTCTTTACTCAGTGCTATCGGAACTCTTGATGTCATAGAAGCACATTTTGGCGTACCATTCAAATACAGCTTTATTATTGTGGTCACGCTGTTTATTCTCGGACTGTTTTGGGGAATAATAGAGTATCGAAACCATAGAAAGCTCTAAAATTCGTAACAACGTGCCAGAAGCATTTTTTTGCTTCTGGCACGTTTGCATGTGAATTATTGGCGTCCACTTAGTAAATCGTCGCAGATATACGCATATTCCGGCAGCTGGTTGATATATGGTTCCCAGCGCCGCTTGATTTCGGCCAATTCCAGCGGATCGGCTGCTTCCAGCGCGTGATCGTTGCCCGTCATATATAAAACATCCGTAGCTACATCGTCCAAACACCTGTAACAGAGATCGGCGGCAGATTCGATTCTGATACCGGTATCCACATAGACTGGATTTACGCCAATCGCCAGCCAGACATAGCCTACCTTGTCCGACCAGAACAGTTCAAAATCAGGGCTTTGCCGCAGATGTTCCGCAAAGACCTCCTTTACTCGTTCAATTTCATGCTTCTCTTTTTCTGTGTAAAGCATTTTCGTGTCCTCCTTGACAAAAATTTTGGTGCGTACCATCATCAGTTTAGCACAAGGCGGCTTCGTTTATCAGTCTGTCACATCTGCTGAATTTCATTTTTGAGCATACGCTTGATTTTATCGCTCATGGTTTCTGTGCTGGTATTGCTGAAATGGACATGAACCTTGTAGGTTGTCTTGCCGATTTTCTTTACCATCGCTGGCGTGTTTTCCGGCGCTCTGGACGCAGTAGCGGCGTCTGCCACCTGCATAGTACGGGGTTCTCTGTTCATGGCGCTCCTTTCTCCGAACGGGTCTGTGCCGCCCGGTAAAAAATCAGTCTTGCTTACTGTTTACAATGTCTTTTGCTGTCTGTCGGGTAGCACCGGCATTTTCTTCCCGGAAATTCTTCCCGTCAAAAAGAATCGGCGCACACCGTTCCAGAATACGGTCATAGATACGGGCGTGGGCCAGATCAGGCGGGTTTTTCAGCTCGGACAGTTTCAAGTTTGTTGTGATAATCATGGGCCTGCGGCTGCGGTAGCGGCTGTCGATGACGAAAAACATCTGCTCCATAGCATATTCGGTACTGCGCTCTACACCCAAATCGTCAATGATAAGCAGGTCGTACTCATCAAAGCTGGCAATAAACTCCGACCTGTCCTCAGAGAACATCCCGGTCAGGCGGTTCAGAATGGTGGGAAAGTTCGTCATCAGCACCGGCACATCTTGGTCAAGTAGAGCATTGGCGATACATCCGGCGAAGAAAGACTTGCCGGTTCCCACATCCCCGAACAACAGCAGGCCGGTGTTGTTTTTATATGCCTCCTTCCAGTTCTCCACATAGGCGCGGGCCTTGTCCATCAATGGGTTTTTGCCGTTGTCGTTGGCAAAGGTGTAGTCATAGAGATAGCGGTCTTGCAAACCCTGTGCCTTTCGGCGTTTGATACGCTCCATGCGGCGCTGCCGTTCTTCAGCAGCCTTGCGCTGCTCCTCAGCCTCCTGCTGGCACTGGCAGATGCAGCGTGGCATAAAGTAGCCGGATTTCCCAAAGCATGGCACAACGGTCTGCCTCTGGCCGCCGCATTTCTTACAGTGAATGAGACCGTCTGACGGATCTATATACTCGTCCTCAGCCAGTTCCGCACCAGCAGCTGCCTTGTCGATGAACGCCCGGATTTCTGCGGTAATCTTAATCATACAGTTTCATCCTCCTTTACGCTGTAATCCCGGTTGCGTGAGGGTGTGATCGTTTTTTTAGCGTCCTCACCGGCCCAGCGCCGGATGGTGGCGGCATGGCTCTGATAACGCTTGCCGGTAGAAGCCATGTACTCGGACAGCTTTTCGATGTACTGGCCCCATACAGTGGGAAAGCTGGCCTGTAAGTCTGCCAGTTCCCCGTCCGTCAGGAAAACATTCTGGTAACGGCCATAGGCGGGGGCGGGGTGTCCCTTCTCTATCTCTCTATTTATCTCTATCTCTTTCTCTATCTCTATCTCTGGTGGACGAATGTCGGACAAATGTCCGCCGTTTGTCCGGGGCGCAGAAAGAGCCTTATTTTGGAGCCTCGCAGCCCGCTTTCGCTCAGCCTCGGTAGAGGACTGGCCGATTAAAAGTTCGATGTTGCTCATGTAGAATGTGCCGCTGTCCAGCACCTCCACAAGACCCAGCTTCAAAAAGATCTGCAAGGCTCTCTCCACAGTGCCGATCTGCTGGCGGGTAATGGTGGCGATCATCTGCGCCGTGTAAGGAATGTCCTCGTCAAGTTGAAGACGTCCACCATGTTTCAGCGATTTCAGATACAGCTTGAGCAGAATGTTGGAATACAGCACACCATCCTGCATACTTTCCAGCAGCACGATGGAATCATCGTCAAAATAGTTTTCTTTGAGTTTCAGGTAATAATATTTTCGGTTGTCTGACATAGGGTTCCTCCTTGGGGTTTCTCTTGGGATTCTGTACGCATTTTAAGGCCGTTTTAGGGGTCAGAGGATAAATCTATCAGCCTGCCTTTGACACCCTCGAAAAAAGCCTTGATTTACAAGGGTTTTTCAGCCCCTAAAGCGTGACATTTCTCCCGTTGTTTCCGCTTGCGCTTTGCGGCATTGATCCGCTTCATGCGTGCGGCACATTCCGGGCAGTATTTGGC
>NZ_QUHK01000055.1:0-7174 GCF_003479665.1 Blautia sp. AF14-40 | reverse complement strand
GCTTCCCGCACTCGACTAAAACCGTTCCTTTCGGGTCGGTTACAACGTAGCTGCTGTGCATTTGCATTAAGTTGGGCTTCACGAAAAATCTCGTCTTTCCGCTGCCGCTTCCCCCGATAACAAGGATATTTTTATTCCTTGCATACTTCGGCTGCTTCGGGCGGCTGTTCATGGTAAGCCGTTCCGTCTGCGTCAGCAGCACGTTATTCTGAAATACCGGGTCGGTGTAGGGCTTAATATCTTCGGCAGTCCCCCAACGGGCAGAGCCGTATTCGATACCTTTCCGGTATTTCTTCGCGTTCTTGCCTTTGAAGTACACCATAAGCCGGATAAGGACAGCCCCCGCAATACCGATAAGCAAATCCATAGGGGCAAAACTCGGAAGCGGGTTTGCAAAAGCCATAGAAAATCCCTCCCCAAGCGACAACACCTTGCCGGACAGGTCAGCCCCCGGCGAAAGGCGTACCGCCTGCCCGACTTTATCAAAAAGATACACAAAGAACAGATAGGGAATGTTGGGAAGCAGCAGTTTTTTCCAGTTGATAGCGTTCATCTTGCAATCCCCCTGTCTTTGTTTTTTACTTTGTCCCGCTGTGTGTTCAGAGCCGCCGCCTTTTCTTTGAGGGAAACAATCAGCTTTCGGATAGGGGGCTTTTGTTCCTGCGTCAGTTTCTTTGCGGAAAACTCCTTGAAAGCTGCGGTCAGTGCGTCCGCGTCCCGTCCCTTGAAAAACACAAGATAGCGGGGCGGGGTTTCGGTGCTGTCTTTCTTTAGGGCAAAGTCAATCCCGTATTTTTTCGCCGTACTCTCAAAGGCTTTGATATTGTCCTTTGTGATTTCAATGTTGGAAACGCCCGCGTTCTGCTTCATAAGCTGCTTTAGGGTCTGCTTTCCATGCGGGATTTTCTGTCTGTCATGCTGCTTTTTCATCTGTGCAAGCAGGGCTTTCATAGCCTTTTGGAGCTGCTGCGCCGTCAGCTTCCCGGTCTTGATGTAAAGGGCTATGGTCTTTTCGTTGGTTTCCTCCTGCAATGGGTGTCCTCCTTTCGTGTTCTATGGTGGTATGCCCGCCGCCGGGAAGCGGGGCGGGCATGAAAAAAAGAGCGTCCGCTTTCACGCCGCCCTGTTAAATCCGTACCCGCAGCCCGGAAAGGTCTGCCGCCCGAATACCTACAAGATACCAGTTGTCCCCGTACTCCATACGGGTAGGCTTCCATTTGCCCCGCACAAAGACCTCCATGCAGTCGCCGCAATGCAAACCCCCGTAATAGTCGTTTACGTCAAAGCGAATGTCGTAGCGGTCAGCGGTTTCATCAAAAATCAAAGCTCCTGTTCTCTGTGTCATCATAAAATCCTCCTTTAGGTTGGTTTACAGGCTTTCGCCCTCGTTGCAGGTGTAATCGGGTATGCCCTTGCTTCTTGCCGACTGGATAGTGCGCCCGCCGTACATATCGTGAGATACAAGGGACGTGTAATAGCTGCCAATCGTAGACGGGGCATTGAAAAGGGCAGCTTTCATGTACTGCTTGATGTTGCGGATTTTGGTGGTGTTTTCCTGCATACAGTCCAGTACAAAGCGGATATGTTCGCTGTTCAGTTTCATAAATTTTGCTTTTACAAGCTCTGCCGGGTGGTCGTCCCCGGCGATACGGATTGTTCTTCGTTTGGTGCAGACGGTTTCAAGAATAAGGGCAAGGATTTCCTCTATCCTGTCCCGGTCAAGGTATCTGTCCTGTATCAGATAGTCGTACTCGATATTGTCCTTGATGATTTCCTCATACACGCGATATGCGTCTGTCGTTTCCTTTCGCTTCCGTTCCGGCGGCTGTGCCGCGTCCTCTAAGGGAAAGGGATTTAGGGAATGGAAAGGAATGGAATGGGTACTTAATATATCTGTATTTAATTTTTCTTTTGTTGGTAAGTTAGTCTTTAATAGTTCTTTATTTAATTGCGTTGGATTTTCCAACGTAGGTTTTTCCAACATAGGCTTTTCCAATGTTGGATTATCCAATGTTGGTTTTTCCAATGTAGGTAAATCCAACTTAGGCGGCTGCTCATAGATAACATACGTTGTACCGCGTAAGCATCCTTTCTCATCACGTTCCCTTGAACGCTGTATATATCCGGCATTTTCCAGTTCCCGTACTGCTTCCCGGATAGCGTCAATCTTTTCCCGGTTGATAAGGGACAGTCCTGCAAGGGTGTAGTCCCAATCTTCGGGAAGTGAGAGCATTTGCGACAACAAGCCCTTTGCCTTTAAGGAAAGCTCCTTGTTGCGTAAATGGTGGTTGCTCATAACGGTATAACCTTTGTTCTTTTCCACGCGGAAAACTGCCATAGCTTCGTCACTCCTTTTCGTTGGATTTGTTACGCAGTAGAAACGCGGTTTTGAGGGAAAAGGTATCAACCCTTGTCTTTCTCATTTCCACGCTCTAAGAGCCGCATAAATCAAGGCTTTGTTTGCCCTTACTGCGTAACACGAGGGCATAAAAAAAGCAGCGTTCCTGTTCTCCTGTGTAGGAGTGAGAAACGCCGCCTTATAGGTGGTGCTTATTTTATTTTTTCTTTTCGACGTGCCGCGTAAGGTGGTGCAGCGGTCTATCCGGCAGTCCGCAGGTGCTTTTTGCATATCAAGGCTCAATTCGTTAAAAGTAGTAAATGAGTAGTAAAATCAATCTGCAAACCTGCGAATATGCCTGCAAATCAAGCATTTTTCAAGACAATCAACTAATTTTGTTTAAACTTGTAACTATAAATCCCATTAAGGCAATATTTTTAATGTTTCTAAATTTATCCCACAATATCGGCAAAAAGAAACCAAATGGAACAAATAAAAGTATATTCAAACAAGCATTAATGAAATCCGAAACCATATCCAAAAACGGGATAATGTTCACTGCAAAATCAATTTTCAGAGATGCTATATTAGGAAAGCCTACAAGTGCTAAGACTGCAGTAAAATAAAACCCAAATACCATATAAATAATAGTTCGTTTCCAGCTATGAAAACATAACTTGTTATATATGCACCAAATAGGAATTATAAAAACAGCTGCCGCAACAATTTCGATAAGTGCACTATATATTCTATACATGTTTTTCTACCTCCACAACTCAGAATTTGTCATAATCATTCTATCATACCGTTATGAATAAATCATCTCATGCAAAACAATTTCTTCTGCCCGGTTGTGGATATTATTGCACCGCTGCACCCATTCCATTTGACGGGTACGCTTCAAGTCCTCGGTCACGCCCTCGGCAGCTTTCATTTGCTCCATGATAGTGTCTAACCGTTCCTGTGCCTGTTCGTTCAGGTCTGCAAGATATGTCCACAATTCTCCGGTCAGTACCAATGTGTTCAATCTGGCTGGGTGGACTTCTCTTAAATATTCCCGGTGCATCCGTCCATCCTTTCCGATGGGGCGGCGTTCTTCCGACAGTTTCAAGTCCGGGATGTAGTAATCTCCGACAAGGATATAATCAATTCCGTTTTCCGTTATTCTTGGTTTCAATTCGCTCATGTTTCTTACCTCCTATGGAAGCAGGCTCGTCTGGTACTAACTCAATCACATCGGTAATCTCACAATTCAGCGTTTCACAGATACGGGCTAATGTGTCCATGCTGATGTGCTTTCCCTCTTTGCTCATGTTGGCAATCATATTCGTTGTCATACCAGCGGCAAGCCTTAAATCCTCTTTCCTCATATCACGCTCTAACAGTGTGTGCCAGAGTGGTTTATAGCTGATGTGCATATTGTTTTCCTGCCTTTCTATCCATACCACCGGGGCGGCTGCCCCGGCAGGAACTTTTCTCTTATTATAGCACCAATCTTGTGAAATCACAATTTATTCTTGTAGCCTGCCGCTGATACCGTCTGGATTGTGCTTTTCCTTTCTTTTTGTTCCCTTTAATTAGCCATGAACTGCTTAATGCCCTGGCTTTTTGCCGCAGGGTTGTCCGACCCGTAACCTTCCAGAAGGTTGATGACGCCCCATACCGCCAGACCAGCGCCAAGAGCCATGACCAGAATTTTAAGAATGTCGATTGCCTGATTGAAAAATTCCATATACGTTCCTCCATTTTGTTTGTTTGATGGTTTTGGGTACAAAAAAAGCCGCCCACATCGGCGGCGCTTCGGGTCATCATGGCCCGAAGTTACACAAACTCGTCGCTGTCCAGATCATCGAAATTCAACAGGTCAGCTTCTTCGTCTGTGTCGGAGCCGTCCACTTCGTACACCGTGTATTCGTCCTCCGGCTTTAGTCTCAATGGCCGGTGGCGGAACAGGCTTTCCAAGCGGAAGGCGTTTTTCTTTTTATCAAATTCGGCTGTGTACTTGTAATTCGGGTGCTTTTTCAAGTCATACTTCGGGGACAGGAAGGGCGGGAGCCCCCGAAGCTGCAAGATACATTTATCCCCGGGCATGGTGGTGATCTCGCTGGTGGTCATCAGCTCCCGGCCAAGCCTCTGCATATTCTGGCTGTAACTTTCAGACTGTCCACGGCTTCGGCCCTCGGTCTGCATGGAGATGGTGGCCTTGCCCAGCCAGTTTTCCGAAATATCCTTTAGGGTGGAAGCCTCCCGGCCTCCGAGGAACACGATGCTGTCCATGTTTCCCATGATGGTTTCGGAATGGTCTTTGTACAATGCCTTGCACTGGCTCATAGCCTGATAAAAGAGCGTCAGGCTGATCTCCCGGGAGCGAATGACGGCCACAATCTTTTCCAGCCCCGGCACCTGCCCGGTGTTGGCAGCCTCGTCCCACAGCACCCGCACATGGTAGGGCAGACGCCCGCCATAGGTGTTGTCAGCCCGTTCACACAGAAGGTTGAACATCTGCGAGAAAGCAAGGGCAACCAAAAAGTTGTAGGTGGTGTCCGTGTCGCTGATAAGGAAGAACAGCGCCGATTTTTCGTCCCCCAGCTTATCAAGCTCCAGTTCGTCATAAGACATGATCTCCCGAAGCTGGGGAATATCAAAGGGAGCCAGTCTTGCACCGCAGGAAATCAAAATGCTTTTGGCTGTCTTGCCAGAGACAAATTGTCAAGGACTTTTTAATCAAATTCACAAAAATCTACAAAAAAGGTGCCAGAAGCACCGTATGGCTCCTGACACCTCGTTTGATAGATTACATTTTTCCGTTCAGCAGGTCTTTGCAGAGATACGCATAGTCTGGCAGCTGGTTGATATATGGCTCCCAGCGCCGCTTGATTTCGGCCAATTCCAGCGGATCGGCTGCTTCCAGTGCATGATCGTTGCCTGTCATATATAAAACATCCGTAGCAACATCATCCAAACACCTGCCGCAGAGATCGGCGGCTGATTCGATTCTGATACCGGTATCCACATAGACCGGATTGACACTAATCGTCAGCCAGACATAGCCTACCTTGTCCGACCAGAGCAGTTCAAAATCAGGGCTTTGCCGCAGATGTTCCGCAAAGACCTCCTTTACTCGTTCAATTTCATGCTTCTCTTTTTCTGTGTACAGCATTTTCATGTCCTCCTTGGCTAAAGTTTTGGTGCGTACCACCATCAGTTTAGCACAAGGCGGCTTCGTTTATCAGTCTTTCACATCTGCTGAATTTCATTTTTGAGCATACGCTTGATTTTATCGCTCATGGTTTCTGTGCTGGTATTGCTGAAATGGACATGAACCTTGTAGGTTGTCTTGCCGATTTTCTTTACCATCGCTGGCGTGTTTTCCGGCGCTCTGGACACAGTAGCGGCATCTGCCGCCTGCATAGTACGGGGTTCTCTGTTCATGGCGCTCCTTTCTCCGAACGGGTCTGTGCCGCCCGGTAAAAAATCAGTCATGCTTACTGCTTACAATGTCTTTTGCTGCCTGTCGGGTAGCACTGGCATTTTCTTCCCGGAAATTCTTTCCGTCAAAGAGAATCGGCGCACACCGTTCCAGAATACGGTCATAGATACGGGCGTGGGCCAGATCAGGCGGGTTTTTCAGCTCGGACAGTTTCAAGTTTGTTGTGATAATCATGGGTCTGCGGCTGCGATAGCGGCTGTCAATGACGAAAAACATCTGCTCCATAGCATATTCGGTACTGCGCTCTACTCCCAGATCGTCAATGATAAGCAGGTCATACTCGTCAAAGCTGGCAATAAACTCCGACCTGTCCTCAGAGAACATCCCGGTCAGGCGGTTCAGGATGGTGGGAAAGTTCGTCATCAGCACCGGCACATCCTGGTCAAGCAAAGCGTTGGCGATACAACCGGCTAAAAAGGACTTGCCGGTTCCCACATCCCCAAACAGAAGCAGGCCGGTGTTGTTCCTGTATGCCTCCTTCCAGTTCTCCACATAGGCGCGGGCCTTGTCCATCAATGGGTTTTCGCCGTTGTCGTTGGCAAAGGTGTAGTCATAGAGATAGCGGTCTTGCAAGCCCTGTGCCTTTCGGCGTTTGATACGCTCCATGCGGCGCTGCCGTTCTTCAGCAGTCTTGCGCTGCTCCTCAGCCTCCCGCTGGCACTGGCAGATGCAGCGCGGCATAAAGTAGCCGGATTTCCCAAAGCATGGCACAACGGTCTGCCTCTGGCCGCCGCACTTCTTACAGTGAATGAGGCCGTCTGCCGGGTCTATGTACTCGTCCCCGGCCAGTTCCACACCGGCGGCTGCCTTGTCGATCAGCGCCCGGATTTCTGCGGTAATCTCAATCATACGGTTTCATCCTCCTTTACGCTGTAATCCCGGTTGCGGGTGGGCGGGGCTGCTTTCTTCGCGTCCTCACCGGCCCAGCGCCGGATGGTCGCTGCATGGCTCTGATAACGCTTGCCGGTAGAAGCCATGTACTCGGACAGTTTTTCGATGTACTGGCCCCATACAGTGGGAAAGCTGGCCTGCAAGTCTGCCATTTCCTCGTCCGTCAGGAAAACATTCTGGTAACGGCCATAGGCGCGGGCGGAGCGTCCCTTCTCTATCTCTCTCTTTATCTCTATCTCTTTCTCTAACTCTATCTCTGGTGGACGAATGTCGGACAAATGTCCGCCGTTTGTCCGGGGCGCAGAAAGAGCCTTATTTTGAAGCCTTGCAGCCCGCTTTCGCTCGGCCTCGGTAGAGGACTGGCCTATTAAAAGTTCGATGTTGCTCATGTAGAATGTGCCGCTCTCCAGCACTTCCACAAGACCCAGCTTCAAAAAGATCTGCAAGGCTCTCTC
>NZ_QUHK01000054.1:0-7375 GCF_003479665.1 Blautia sp. AF14-40 | reverse complement strand
TAACAAAAATATTAGCACTCACCTCTTGACAGTGCTAATAACTAGTGTTATAGTACGACTAGAACAAAGAAAGAAAAGAAAATTCACATCAACGCTCTTTTTGTTCGGAGCGAATGTTAGCACCCAAATAGATAAGGAGGAAGCCGATTATGAATATTAGTAAATTCACACAAAAATCGCTGCAGGCTGTACAGGACCTGGAAAAGACCGCATACGATTTCGGCAACCAGGAAATAGAGCAGGAGCATCTGTTGTATAATCTCCTGCATCAGGACGACAGCCTGATTCTGAAAATGATCGAAAAGATGGAAATCAACAAAGAACATTTTCTGAACCGTGTCGAGACGGCACTGAACGACCGCGTCAAAGTATCCGGCGGTCAGCCGTATATCGGTCAGTATCTGAATAAAGCACTGGTAAATGCTGAGGATGAGGCGAAAGCCATGGGAGACGAGTATGTTTCCGTAGAACACCTCTTCCTGGCAATGCTGAAAAATCCAAGCCCGTCCATGAAAAAACTGTTTCAGGAGTACGGCATCACAAGAGAACGTTTCCTGCAGGCATTAAGCACCGTGCGCGGAAACCAGAGAGTTACCACCGACAACCCGGAGGCAACATACGACACCCTGGAAAAATATGGCCAGGATATCGTAGAAAAAGCCAGAAACCAGAAAATGGACCCGGTTATCGGCCGTGATACCGAAATTCGGAACGTTGTCCGTATCCTGTCCCGTAAGACAAAAAACAATCCGGTTCTGATCGGTGAGCCTGGTGTTGGTAAAACCGCAGTCGTAGAAGGCCTGGCCCAGCGAATCGCCAACGGCGATGTACCGGAGAGCCTGAAAGATAAAACCATTTTCTCCCTCGATATGGGAGCCCTGGTAGCCGGAGCAAAATACCGCGGCGAATTCGAGGAGCGTCTGAAAGCTGTTCTGGAGGAAGTCAGAAAGAGCGACGGAAAAATCATTCTGTTCATCGATGAGCTGCATCTGATCGTCGGCGCCGGAAAGACCGACGGCGCGATGGATGCCGGAAACATGCTGAAACCTATGCTGGCACGAGGCGAACTGCACTGCATCGGTGCCACAACGCTGGATGAGTACCGCCAGTACATCGAAAAAGATGCCGCCCTGGAGCGCCGTTTCCAGCCGGTTCAGGTTGATGAGCCGACCGTAGAGGATACGATTTCCATCCTGCGTGGCTTAAAAGAGCGCTACGAAGTTTATCACGGCGTAAAAATCACCGACGGTGCCCTCGTTGCAGCCGCAACCCTTTCGAACCGTTACATCAGCGACCGTTTCCTGCCGGATAAAGCAATCGACCTGGTCGACGAGGCATGCGCTCTGATCAAGACAGAACTGGATTCCATGCCGGCCGAGCTGGATGAGCAGCGCCGTAAGATTCTGCAGATGCAGATCGAGGAAGCCGCACTGAAAAAAGAGACCGACAATCTGAGCCGCGAGCGTCTGGAAACATTGCAGAAAGAGCTGGCTGAGTTAAAGGATACCTTCAATTCTGCAAAGGCACAGTGGGAAAATGAAAAGAGTTCCGTTGAGAAACTGTCCAAACTGCGTGAGCAGATCGAGGACATGAACCGCCAGATCCAGAAAGCAAAGAATGATTACGATCTGAACCGCGCCGCTGAACTGCAGTACGGTGAACTCCCGAAATTACAGCAGATGCTGGAAGCAGAAGAGAAAAAAGTTAAAAATGAAGATCTCTCCCTGGTACACGAGAGTGTAACGGATGAAGAGATTGCCAGAATTGTCTCCCGCTGGACTGGAATCCCGGTTGCAAAACTGACCGAAGGCGAGAGAACTAAGATCCTCGGCCTGGAAGATGAACTTCACACGAGAGTTATCGGCCAGAATGAGGCAGTCACCAAGGTTTCGGATGCGATCATCCGTTCCAAAGCCGGAATCAAGGATCCGACAAAACCGATCGGTTCGTTCCTGTTCCTTGGACCTACCGGTGTCGGTAAAACAGAGCTTGCGAAAACGTTGGCAGAAAAGCTGTTTGATGATGAGAACAACATGGTTCGAATCGATATGAGTGAATACATGGAGAAATACTCCGTCTCCCGTCTGATCGGAGCGCCTCCGGGATATGTAGGCTACGAGGAGGGCGGCCAGCTGACCGAGGCAGTGCGCAGAAAACCATATTCTGTTGTTCTGTTCGATGAGATCGAGAAAGCGCATCCGGACGTCTTCAACGTTCTGCTGCAGGTACTCGATGACGGCCGTATCACCGACTCCCAGGGCCGTACCGTAGACTTTAAAAATACGATCCTGATCATGACCTCCAATATCGGATCCCAGTATCTGCTGGACGGCATTCAGGACGACGGCAGCATCTCCGAAGAGGCGAGAAACCTGGTCATGCAGGATCTGCGTGCACACTTCCGTCCGGAGTTCCTGAACCGTCTGGATGAAACAATTATGTTCAAACCATTGACAAAAGACAACATTGGTCATATCGTAGATCTGTTGCTGAAAGGACTGAACAAACGTCTGGCAGACCAGGAGCTTACCGTCGAACTGAGCCCGGCTGCAAAACAGTTTGTCATTGAGGGCGGCTACGACCCTGTTTACGGCGCCCGTCCATTGAAACGTTTCGTACAGAAAGAGGTAGAAACCAGCACCGCAAAACTGATCCTTGGCGGTCAGGTCAGCGAGGGCGATACGATCCTTCTGGATGTGGAAAACGGCGGCCTGAAGGCAATGATCAAACCAGGTGTGGAGGTAGTAGACGAATGATGCCGAAAGATCCCGTAATGCTGCTGAGCTATGTCAATACGCAGTTAAGAGATTTTTACCCGTCGCTCGCAGAATTCTGCGCGGCCATGCAGACAGAGGAATCCGATCTGCGGGAAAAACTGGCGCTCATCGACTATGAGTACGATGAGAAAACGAACCAGTTTGTATAAGAATAACCAGGCCCTGAAAAAAATGGCGGAAAAAGGCGTTCCGTATGTGGAAAAAACACATACGGGGCGCCTTTTTTACGCAAAGCGTGTTTCTTATAACTGACAGGAAAAATCATATCTATAATAGAAGAAATGTGGTAAAATGGAGGAAAAGAAAATCCGCTGAAAATGGGGAAACAGCGGATCTGGAGAAGGAGGAAACAAATATGTATTTTGGTGTACAGATGTATGGGGTATCCAAAGAATGGAAACAGGATCCCGAAGGATTTTTAAAGAAAATCTATGAGGCAGGCTACCGCCAGATCGAGCCGTGTCTCGGATTCCGTGTTGATGCCAGGGACTACGGTTTCTGGATCCCGGAGGATCTGGAGCAGGCAATGCCGCTGCTTGCAAAATACCACATTGAGGTTCATGCGGTCCACATTTTCCTGGATGAATACCACTATGAAAGAGAACTTGCCATTCTTACAGAACTGGCGCAGAAATACCACATTTCCTGGTTTGTCGTAAAGAGCCCGGCACGCCAGACAAAAGATGTTCTGGACGAAACCGCTGCAAGATACCGCGAACTGGCAGAAGAACTGGAAAAAGCCGGAGCAGGTCTTCTGATCCACAACGAAAAAGAAGATATCTGTATCCGCGTGAATGGAAAAACAGCGTACGAATATCTCCTGGAAGCCTGCGGTGAAAAAGTCGGAGCAGAAGTAGATGTCGGCTGGATGTACTGCGGCGGCGTCGACCCGGAAGAGTTCCTCTGGGCGCATGCGGACCGAGTCAAAGCCGTTCATTATAAAGATATGAAAATCACCGGCCAGGAAGCGCCGCTTGGAAAAGGCATGGTTGATCTGAAAGCCTGCTTCCAGTTCGCCCGCGCAAACGGTGCACTGCAGATTGTGGATATGGATGCGGCAACACTGGAGGATACCTGCCGCGCCGGAAAAATGCTCTCTGGATGGACAGGGGACAGAGACAACACCGACAGCATTCTCTGCACGATGGATGTGGAGACCGGAGAAGAAACCGTGCTGCATGAGTTTCCGGGAATCATCGAGGCACCGAACTGGCTGAACGATGGAAACACCCTGCTTTATAATGCGGATGGAAAAATCTACCGCTATGAGATCGACAAAGACCATGTGGAGCAGGTTGATACCGGTTTCTGCGTGCAGTGCAACAATGACCACGTTCCGTCACCGGACAACCAGCTGCTGGCGGTAAGCTGCATGCCGCCGGAACTCACAGATGGAACGTATGAATCCCACATCTACGTGCTCCCGATGACAGGCGGTGAACCAAAAGACCTCACCGGACCGGGTCTCAGCTATCTGCACGGCTGGTCGCCGGACGGAAAAGAGCTTGCGTACTGTGCCTTCCGCAAAAAGCCGGAGGAGGAGACTATGCGCATTGAGATCTGTACGATTCCATCAGACGGCGGCGAGGAAACCTGCCTGACGGACGGCAAAGGCTACAACGACGGTCCGGAGTATTCACCGGACGGAAAGCACATCTGGTTCAACAGCACCAGAAGCGGTCTGATGCAGGTATGGCGGATGAACCGTGACGGCAGCGGTCTCACCCAGATGACCGATTTCGATGCCAACAACTGGTTCGGCCACGTTTCGCCGGATGGAAAACACGTCATTTACCTGACCTTCGCTAAAGGTGAGCTGGAACCGAATGAGCATCTGCCGAACATGTATGTATCGCTTGGAATGATGGATTATGACGGACAGAATAAGAAAAAAGTGCTGGATCTTTTCGGCGGCCAGGGCAGTATCAACGTCAACTCCTGGGCACCGGACAGCCGCAGAATTGCGTATGTGAAATATGTGCTTCATCACAAATAAAGGAATATCTTAAGAAAATCTGACGGGCCGTAAAAATTCATGGAAGTATTGTGAAAAAACGTTGAAAGTATTTTAGCGGAAATGCACAAGAATTCTTACGAATTTTTACGGCCCGTTGACTCTTTTTCTGACACACGTATAATGAAAGTAACAAGAGAAACTGCGGCCCCTGGCGGCTGCAAAACAATCAAAAGGAAAGGAGGATTTGTGTTATGAAGAAAACGAAAAAAATGCTTTCGTTTGTACTGTCCATGCTTCTGATCGTGACGATGTTCCCAACCATGGCATTCGCAAAAGAGGAAGCCAAAACGTGGAAGTTCGGAGAGCTTTCGCTGAAAGCAGGCGACGTTCTCGGCAAAGATACGGAGATTAAAAATGATGCAGAGAACAGAGAAATCCGAATACTTTCAGAAAAAACAAATCTGGATGAAAAGAAAGATGACAAAGAAAGAATAAAAACAGAAAAAGAGGCTGTGATCGCAGCGGCGGCTTCCTGGAATCTGAAGGATCTTACGGAAAAGGCCAAAAAGGCTCCGGCAGATTATCTGCTTAAAAAGGCAGACAGCTGGAACGGAAGCTGGATTGTAACAAAGATCGCAGAAACGGAAACAAAAGATGCCATTGAAATCCAGATAAGAACCTATGAGTACGCAGCTGTAACAGAAATCCAGGGCATACCGAAAGAAATCCCGGGAACCACCGCACTGACGGGCAAAGCAGTTCCAGAAAATGCAGATCAGAAACAGATCACATGGGAAATCACGGATGCCGGAATGACAGGTGCTGTTTTAGACGGCACAAACCTGAAAGTAACGAATGCCGGAACCGTAAAACTTCTGGCGACAATCAAAGACGGAAAGAAAACCGGCGTTGACTTCACACAGGAATTCACTGTGATTGTAAAAGCCGCAGATTACACCAAAGTAACAGAAGCGCTGGCGCTGATACCGGAGGACATGGGCCGGTATACAGAAGAAAGCGCGGCAGCTGTTCAGAAAGCAAAAGATGCGGTAAAAGAGAACCTGCCATCAGCTGAACAGGAAACCGTAAATGGTTATGCGGCAGCCATTCAGACAGCAGTAAACACACTGACGCTTCTTGGCGCAGATTACACAGAAGTTGATGCAGTACTTGCCAAAGTTCCGGGAGATCTTTCTATCTATACGGAAGAGAGCGTGGAAGCACTGAATGCAGTCATTGCATCCATCGACCGCACCAAAACGATAGAAGAGCAGCAGGCAGTTGATGCTTATGCGGAAGCACTGGAGAATGCAATTGCAGCACTGGTACGCAAACCGGTTCCGGCAGATTATCAGGGAGTGGAAGAACTCCTGGGAAAGATTCCGAAAGACTTATCCATTTATACCGAAAAGAGTGTAAAAGCACTGAATGCGGCAAAAGAAGCCATTGTATGGGATCTGGATGACAGCAGGCAGGAGGAAGTCGATCAGTTTGCAGAGAACCTGAAAGCAGCTCTTGACGGACTGACCCTGAAACCGGCGGACTACAGCGCCGTAGACGCGGCTCTTGCCAAAGTTTCGAATGATCTGAGTATTTATACGGAAGAAAGCATTCAGCCGCTTCAGACAGCGATCAACAGCGTAGAAAGTGGAAAAACCATTCTGGATCAGGCAGAAGTAGACGGCTGGGCAGCAGCAATTGAAAATGCACTGGCAGGACTGCAGGTTCGGAAAGCAGATTATTCCAAAGTAGAGGAAGCCATCAAAAAGATTCCGGCGGACCTCCGTCTGTATACCGATGCGTCTGTAAAAGCACTGGAAGATGCAAAGAACAGCGTCGTAACCGAGCGGCCGGTCACAGAGCAGGAGAGCGTAGACGGTTACGCAAAAAAGATCGAGGCAGCGATTGCCGGCCTTACGTATAAAGATGCGGACTACAGCAAAGTAGATGTCGCAGTGAAGAAGATTCCAAACGATCTGAAGAAATACACGGACGAGAGCGTAAAAGCAGTCAATGATGCAAAAGCAGCGATTGTACGCGGAAAGAATATCACGGAGCAGAAGACGGTGGATGGTTATGCGGCAGCGCTGGAAAAAGCGATTGCCGGCCTGAAACAGAAACCGATGACTGCGCAGAATCTTCCGAAGATTACCAAAGGAGTCAATCAGTCAGGTATGCAGGGCAAGGAGCTTTCCTTCACCGCAGATTTTGAAGCAAAGGATCTCAAAAAGGTTCTCATCGACCAGAAAGAGATTGATGCGAAGAATTATGTGACGGCTGGAAAAGAGAATACGCAGGTTACGCTGAAGGCAGAGTATACAAAGAGTCTGGCAGAAGGCAAGCATACGATTTCGATCGTTTCAAGCAAGGGCCAGGCGGATACCGTATTCTATCTGAAGAAAGCAACAAAGAGTCCGGACACGGGAGACCGCACACAGGTGATGCTGTGGGTGATCCTGCTCGGCGTTTCTGCAGCAGCAGTGGTCGGAGCAGTTGTTTATCGTAAACGTGAGAAATAAGAGTTGAAAGGGAAAGGGCGCCGGAAGGCGCCTTTTCTTTTGGACGGTTTCGGATAGATTGTAAATAGTCAGATAAAATACAAAATATGCAGAATTAACTATATTTTTCTAAAAATAAGAAA
>NZ_QUHK01000053.1:0-7378 GCF_003479665.1 Blautia sp. AF14-40 | reverse complement strand
TAACAAAAATATTAGCACTCACCTCTTGACAGTGCTAATAATAAGTGTTATATTACAGCTAGAACAAAGGAAGAGGGATACAAAGAGAGGAAAAGAAGAAAACCTCCGGTATCCGGAAGCCTTTCCGTTCCAAAGAAACAGGTAAACAAAAAGATCCGGTGAAAAGAAAAACCGGAGAAAAAGCATGGATCAGGTTCCATGAGAAGAATAAGAAGGAGCGATGACTTATGTTAATGCCTAGTATTTTTGGAGAAAATTTATTTGATGACTTTTTCAACGATTTTCCGTTCTATGATTATGACAAAGAGATGAAGAATACAGAAAAGAAACTGTATGGCCGCAAAGCCAGCCATGTGATGAAAACAGATATTCGCGAGCTGAATAATGGCTACGAGGTAGTGGTTGACCTTCCGGGCTTCACAAAAGATGAAGTTCAGGCCACACTGGAAAATGGTTATCTGACCATCAGTGCAGAGAAAGGTCTTGACAAAGACGAGAAAGAAAAAGAGAGCGGCCGCTACATCCGTAAAGAGCGTTACGCAGGTGCATGCAGTAGAAGCTTCTATGTAGGTGAGGATATTACCGAAGAGGATATCAAGGCTGAATTTAAACACGGTCTGCTGAAACTCTTCGTACCGAAGAAGGAAGCAAAACCGGCTGTGGAGCAGAAAAAGACAATCTCCATTGAAGGATAAAAGAAAAAAAGCAAAAGCGTTTGCCGCCCGGGAATGTTAAAATTCCCGGGCGGCAAAATTTTTATCTTTTTCCGGCGAAAAGAAACCGAGCCGGGGCGTGCGGGAAAAAAGGTGCGAGGATAAAACGGCAGGGATGGATGCGCGCGATTTCCGGATTCGGAAAATAAATTGTATACAATAATGTACTTGCTATTTGGGAACAGGTCGGATACAATAGGCGTGACAATTACAAAATGAGAGAACTCGTATCAAAAGGAGAAATCATGAAGAAAAGAAGAAGCGTACTTGCGCTGCTTTTAGTTGCAGCTCTTACTGTTGTACTTGGCGGATGCCAGGATGGCAAGGATGGGAAAGCAGATTCTTCCGATACCACAAGTTCTCAGGTATCAACGGAATCAACCCCGACAGGGGAACCTGTTATGGGAGGTTCCATCACGGTAGGAATTCCTCAGGACATTGAGGATAGTCTTGACCCACACAAATCTGTTGCGGCAGGAACGAAAGAAATCCTATTCAATATTTATGAGGGCCTTGTAAAGCCCGATGAAGAAGGAAATCTGAACGATGCGGTGGCAGAGAGCCATTCGATCTCGGAGAATGGAAAGGTTTATACCTTCAAGCTCCGGAATGGTGTCAAGTTCCACGATGGAACGACCGTCACTGCAGAGGATGTAAAATATTCAATCGAACGCTGTGCGGGTATCAACGGAGACGGAACGCCTCTGGTAGAGGCATTTTCCAATGTAGACAAGGTTGAAATTCCGGACGAGAGCACGATCGACATCTATTTAAAAGAGGCAGACACCGAGTTTCTTGCCTATCTGACGGTGGCGATTGTACCTGAGCATGTGGAAGATCTGGAAGCAGATCCAGTCGGAACAGGCCCGTTCCACTATGTATCACGGTCCCCGCAGGAAAACATTGTCCTTGAAAAATTCAGCGATTACTGGGATACGGAAAATCAGGCGTATCTGGACAAGGTAACATTTCGAATTGTCAAGGACAGCAATGCAGTCGTAACAAACCTGAAATCCGGTACACTGGACATGTATGCACGTCTCAGTTCCACACAGACAGCGCAGCTTGCCGAAGATTCCGATTTTACGATTTATGACGGCGGTATGAACCTGGTACAGGCGCTGTATCTGAACAATGCCGTGGAACCGTTCAACAATGTGAAGGTGCGCCAGGCGCTCTGCTATGCGGCAAACCGTCAGGAAGTGCTGGATATGATTGCGGACGGAAAAGGAACGATCATCGGAAGCAGCATGTTCCCGGCATTTGGAAAATATTATGTGCCGGAACTGTCAGAGCGATATAATCAGGATATTGAGAAGGCAAAAGAACTGTTAAAAGAAGCCGGATACCCAGATGGATTTGAGCTTACGATTACAGTGCCAAACAATTATCAGCAGCATATCGATACAGCCCAGGTTCTGGTAGAGCAGCTTAAAGCGATCGGTGTTACTGCCAAAATTCAGCAGGTCGAGTGGGACAGCTGGCTGTCGGATGTATATGCAGACCGGAATTTCCAGTCCACGGTTGTCGGCGTTGATGCGGCCTATCTGACCGGACGCGCACTCCTGGAACGGTTTACCTCAACATCATCCAAGAACTTTATCAACTACAGCAACGAAGAGTATGATAAACTGTATCAGCAGGTTAAGACCAGCACGGATGAAGAGGAGCAGGTTGAGCTTTACAAAAAAATGGAAACACTGCTCTGTGACGATGCGGCAAACCTGTATATCGAGGATATGGCATGCGAGGTTGCTCTTCGGAGCGATTTTGCGGGCTATCGGTTCTATCCGCTGTATGTGCAGGATATGGCTAAAATTTATAAAGTAAAATAAAAATCAAATTATAGGGGACTCGAAAGGCAGAGGGAAAAGAAAAACTCTCATTCAATTGTCAAATGCTGCCGGAAGAGTCCCCTGTAATTATTAGTAGAAATCCCGAAAATATGTTAGGCTTGACTTTTTTTCCGACACTGCCTACTATAGAAAAAGACAGAGAAAACGTAAGGGCTCCGCGGCAATGCAGGAGGCCTTTTTTTAAAAGAAGGGGGAACCATGACAGATTTTCTGGTAAGACGTTTTGTAAAAGATTATGAGAAAACCGACAACGCGGATGTGCGCACGAGCTACGGCATTTTGTCAAGTATCGTGGGAATCTGCTGCAACATTCTGCTGTTTACGGCAAAGCTGCTGATCGGTGCCGGAATGAACTCTCTGGCGATCATGGCGGATGCGTTCAATAACCTTTCCGATGCGGCATCGTCTGTGATCAGCTTTGTTGGTGTCAAGATGGCAAACAAGCCGGCCGACAAAGAGCATCCGTTCGGGCATGGACGGATCGAGTATATTGCAGCGCTGATCGTTTCGTTTCTGGTTATTGAAGTCGGCTTTACGTTTTTAAAGAGCTCTCTGGAGAAAATCCGCAATCCGGAAGAGATCACATTTCAGATGGTTCCGTTTTTGATTCTGGTGCTCTCGGTTGGTGTAAAGCTGTGGATGGCGCTTTTCAACCGAAAACTGGGAAACCGCATTCAGTCGAAGGTGATGCTGGCAACGTCGGCGGATTCCATGGGTGACGTGATCACGACGAGCGCAACGATCGCTTCTACATTGATCTGCCATTTCCTTTCGGTTAATATCGACGCAATCGCAGGACTTGTTGTGGCGGTACTCGTTATGTGGTCCGGTATTTCCATTGCAAAAGATACATTGGAACCGCTGATCGGGCAGGGCGCGGATCCGGATCTGTATGCACGGATCATGAAAGAGGTTGCTTCCTATGAAGGAATTGTAGGAACCCATGATCTGATTGTCCACAACTACGGGCCTGGCAGAAGTATGGCATCGATCCATGCGGAGGTGCCGCGAGATGTCGATATCGAGGTATCGCATGATATTATCGACCGCATTGAACATGAGGTCGGCGAAAAATTGGGGATTCTGCTGGTCATCCACATGGATCCGGTGGAGATCCACGATGCGACGGTTCTTGCGACAAAGGAGAAGGTAAGAAACGTAATTTCCATTCTTGATCCGGAGCTTTCCTTCCACGATTTCCGTATGATCAACGGGTCGGAGAAAAAGAAGCTGATTTTTGATCTTGAAATCCCGTATTCTTATAAGAAGAAAGACTGTGATCGCGTGATCGGGCAGATCGGGGCGCTGATGAAGGAAATGGATGAGAAGTATGAATGCGTCGTCAACATCGACAAAAAATACGTGGCGGGAGAGTGACAACGGCCGGGTTGAGCCGTCAAATCCCTTCCAAAATGTTCCAAAAGTCAGTTTTTTGAAAAAAATAAAAAAATTTCAAAAAAGGTGTTGACTTTTCTCTTGCGATAGTGTATTATACATTTTGTCGCAAGGCAATGGGCTATCGCCAAACGGTAAGGCAACGGACTCTGACTCCGTCAGTTCCTGGTTCGAATCCAGGTAGCCCAGCTCATTGAAAGGTCTCAGGTCTCGTACCTGAGGCCTTTTTCGATGCTCAAAAACAAATACAGCAGGAGGAACAAACGATGAAGTATTCCTTTACGAGCAGAATCCGCTACAGCGAAATCGGTGAGGACGGAAATCTCACCCTGCCGGGGCTGATCAATTACTTTCAGGACTGCAGTACCTTCCAGTCGGAAGCGATCGGCGAGGGCGTTGCGGAGCTCAAAAAACGAGGCTGCGCCTGGGTGCTGTCCGCGTGGCAGATTCATGTGCGCCGCTATCCATCCCTCGGTGAAGCGGTAAAAATCACTACATGGGCGAGCGGCTTCAAAGGATTTCTTGGCATGCGTAACTTCACGATGGAAACAGAAGACGGCGAAATGCTCGCCTGTGCCAACTCCATCTGGTCTTACGTCAATATGGAAACGGGTCATCCCGTCCGCGCACCGAAAGAGACGACAGACGCCTACGGCATTGACGATCCGATCGGCGAGGATTTCGGCGAGCGCAAAGTGAAAATGCCGGAAGCAGATTTCATCGGCGAACCGTTCCCGGTGCGGCCGCACAACCTCGATACGAACCACCACGTCAATAATGCACAGTTCATTTCCCTTGCCGGTGAATGCCTTCCGAAGAACTTCACCGTGCACCGGATGCGCGCCGAATACAAACAGCAGGCGCACCTCGGTGACGTCCTGCATCCGCTGCGCGCCGAGACGGAAAACGGCTGTTTTATCTCGCTGAACGATGAAAAAGGACAGCCATACGTAGTTGTGGAATTTCAATGATTGTGGTACAATCGGAAAGAATAAGATACGAACGTAATAAACACAATGAGGAAAGGGGAATTTGCCATGAGAGCGCAGAACCTTACACTGTTAACCGATTTATATGAACTTACCATGATGCAGGGCTACTACGAGAACCCGTCCGATCAGATCGTGGTATTTGATGCATTTTACAGAAAGAATCCATGCGGCGGCGCATACGCCGTATGTGCAGGACTTGAGCAGGTAATCGAGTATGTCCGCGATCTTCACTTTTCACCGGATGACATCGACTATCTCCGTTCCCTCCATATTTTCAACGATGATTTCCTGGAGTATTTAAGAGGCTTCCATTTCACCGGAGATATCTATGCGATCCCGGAAGGAACCGTCGTATTCCCAAGAGAACCGCTCTTAAAAGTTGTCGCTCCGATCATGGAGGCACAGCTTGTAGAGACCGCGATTCTGAACATGATCAACCATCAGAGCCTGATCGCGACGAAAGCATCCCGCGTTGTTTACGCGGCAAAGGGCGACGGCATCATGGAGTTTGGACTCCGCCGTGCACAGGGACCGGATGCCGGTATCTACGGCGCGCGTGCTGCCATGATCGGCGGCTGCATCGGAACCTCCAATGTCCTGACCGGACAGATGTTTGACGTTCCAGTCAAGGGAACCCACGCACACAGCTGGATCATGAGCTTCCCGGATGAGTACACCGCATTCAAAACGTATGCGAAAATGTATCCGGAAGCCTGCATTCTTCTCGTAGACACCTACGATGTTCTCGAATCCGGTGTTCCGAATGCGATCCGCGTCTTCAAAGAGATGAGAGCAGAGGGCTTACCGATGAAGGGCTACGGCATCCGCATCGACAGCGGTGACCTGGCTTACCTGTCGAAAAAAGCATATCAGATGCTCGAGGCAGAAGGTTTCGGCGATGCCATCATTTCCGCATCCAGTGACCTCGATGAGTACCTGATCGACAGCCTGAAAACCCAGGGTGCGAAGATCAATTCCTGGGGCGTCGGCACCAACCTGATCACATCCGGTGACTGGCCGGCATTCGGCGGCGTTTACAAGCTGGCAGCAGCAAAAGATAAAGATGACGCAGAATTCACACCGAAGATCAAGTTGTCCGAGAACTCTGAGAAAGTAACAAATCCGGGTAACAAGACCATTTTTCGTATTTATGATAAAGAAAGCGGAAAGATCCGTGCAGATCTGATCTGCCTCGCAGGCGAGATCTTCGACGAGAGCAAAGATATGATTATTTTCGATCCGATCGAGACCTGGAAAAAGACGAAGATCAAAGGCGGAACCTATACGTTAAGAGAGCTTCTCGTTCCGGTTTTCCAGAGAGGCGCATGCGTCTATACTTCTCCGTCTGTGATGGAGATCCGCGACATCTGCACCAGAGAGAAAGATACCCTCTGGGAGGAGTCAAAACGTCTGGTCAATCCGCATGAGGTTTATGTGGATCTGTCCGACAAGCTGTACCACATCAAGAGCGACCTGCTCGAGGAGATGAGCATGAAGGCCCTCGACGAGCAGTAAGAAAGGAAGTCAAATGTTAAATATAGGAAGAAAGCAAAAGCTGGTAGTAGTAAAGAAAGTAGAATTCGGTATTTACCTTGGAGAGACCCGCGAAGCAGGCGAGAAGGAGCGTGTTCTCCTGCCGATCAAACAGGTGCCGGAAGGAACAAAAGAGGGAGATGAGCTGGAAGTATTTCTGTACCGCGATTCCAGCGATCGTCTGATTGCGACAACCAGAGAGCCGAAGCTGGTGCTTGGAGAGCTGGCTGTCTTAAACGTAGCTGCTACCGGAAAGATCGGAGCATTTCTGGACTGGGGTCTGGAAAAAGATCTGTTTCTTCCGTTTAAACAGCAGACCCGCCGCCTCCATCCGGGCGATGAGGTTCTGGTTTCCCTCTACATCGACAAGAGCGACCGTCTCTGCGCAACGATGAAGGTTTACCATTTCCTGAAAACCAATTCTCCGTACGTCGTAGGCGATATCGTAAAGGGAAGAATCTACGAGATCAGCGGAAACTTCGGCGTTTTCGTTGCTGTTGATGACCGCTACTCCGGTCTGATTCCAAAGAGAGAAGCACAGGCAGACTATCATGTCGGCCAGGAACTTGAGTGCCGCGTTACCGAAGTCAAAGAGGACGGAAAACTCTCCCTGTCCGCACGCGGAAAAGCGTACGAGCAGATCGCAATCGATGCAGAGAGCGTTCTTTCTGTGATTGAGGAATTTGCAGGTGTCCTTCCATTTGATGACAAAGCATCACCGGAAGTGATTCAGAGAGAATTCGGCCTCAGCAAAGCAGCATTTAAGCGCGCGGTCGGCCATCTGATGAAAGAAAAACAGGTTGTCATCCGCGACGGTAAAATCTGGACGGCAGAAAAAGCAAAATAAGAACTATAAATGAGCAAATCCAAAATATTGCACAAAAGAAAG
>NZ_QUHK01000052.1:521-7542 GCF_003479665.1 Blautia sp. AF14-40 | reverse complement strand
GATGGTAACTTCCATCTGCCTTTCCTCCATTCAGATTTTTTGGTAAATCTGAATGGGGCGGCGGAGAACGGCACTGGGGCCAGGGTTCGGGCCATGCTGGCCCGATGTTCCGGCTCCACAGGGACAAAAAAGCGCCCGGACGGCATAAAGCCATACGAGCGTAATGGAATATATTTTGCTGTTTGGTTACATGGTATAGTACATACTGCTGGCCGCATTGCTCCGCTGCTGGAAACAGGCTTTTTTTAGCTGGTGCAGGTCATGGGTACTGTGAAAAAAGACAAGAATAGACACGGCGGCAATCCTCCTATATGCCGCCGTGGATTTACACGGTGTTAGGTCGTCGTTGGTTTAGGATAGACGAAAAGAAACGGCGGCTCTGAAAATCAAAGCCGCCGCTTCATAGGCGCGTGAAAATGTGTCTGCTTTACGACGGCTTTTTTTCTTTTGCCGTCGTCCGGCAGATCATTAGATATATTGCATTTATTTAGTCTTGCGGTTCCATCCTTTCAAAATTAACAATGACAAAATCACACAAACCATCAGAATTACAACGCCGATTAAAACCTGAAACATATTTGCATTATAATAACCAGAGATATTGAAAACGGCTGTCATGGGATATACCGTCTTTAACTGCTGGGACATACTCGCAAATAATCCAGCAAACGAATAAATTTCTGCAAATACCAGAGCCAGCCAATACCCCTTTTTCATCCGCGCTACCAGAGCGATAATAGGCGAAATTGCAAAGAATACGCCTACCCCATCCAGAAAATATATTTTCAGATTTTCTAACACAAGGCCAACGGAAAGTGCTTCTAAATGCAAAACTGCCTCGACAAGAAAGGTAATTGCAAAAAGTAAAAGGTAAATCAGAACGCTGAACACAAAGGCAAGTATCATTTTGGCAAGTGTCAGTTTCACTTCATCTACGGGAATGAGCCGCAGAGATTTTAAGGTATCCTCCTGTTCCTCCCGGCAAATCATATAACTTCCCAATAGGGCAATTACAGCAGGCAGAACATAAAAGGTAGCAAGGGATTGGGCCGCTGTCATAAACCATCCAGCCCCGTTAATATATCGGCGGTCATAGAATGTAAACTGTCCCTGTGCAAAGACGATTAACCCTACCATGACTGTTGCAAACCCAGCAATCCAGAGTATTTTGGAACGGTGGAGTTTCTGGCTCTCCGCCCAAAGCAAATCTTTCATCATTTTTTGCACCTCACTTTCTCCGAACCAATGCCACATTCGCCAATACAGCCGAAGCAGCAGCCCATACACCAATACACAGAAATGCGGCTGGAATATTTAATGGCTGATCAAATACAACACCCGGAATATCATACATAACAATAGCGGTCATACTGGACAGCGGATGTAGGTACATATTCACCATCAAGAGGATAAAGCCGAGGAATGTATAAATCAGCGTCAGGCAAACAGGGAGAATATAGCCCTTTTGCGCTGCGGCAACCGCCAGTACTGGTAACACCGCAAAGGCGGTCAACAGAGAAATTTCCATACACTTCCGCAAAAGATAAAGGACACTTTCACTGTCAAAGGGAATATAACCAGATAGTACGCCGGTCAGAATGGACGCCGTTGCGGTAACTAGCATAAAGCAAATGGAATACACCAGCACCACAGCAAACTTGCTGAAAAAGTATGCCATTTTATTGACCGGTACAATCCAAAGCTGTTTGAGCATATCATACTGGTTTTCGTTATACATCAGCATGGTACACAACATTCCCAACACCACCGGCAGGATAATCCACGGGGTATAGCTGAACGCTGTCCATTTGTAAAACATAATGGGGTCCACACCGGTTCCTTTGACACTTGAAAAGTAAAATACGGCAGCCAGTGGCATAAAGAGCGCCGCCAGCAGCATGAGCCAGATAAACTTTCTCCGGCGCAGTTTTAGAAATTCAACTTGTATCAGTTTAAGCAATTCCCTCTCCCCCTGTGATCTGTTTGAAATAATCCTCAAGGGTATCATTGCAGATTTGGGAGCTGATAACAGCTACATCCTGCACCACAAGGGCCTTGTTGATTGCCGCCATATCCAGTGCGGTGTCATAAAGCCGCAGGTTGTGTTCGTCCTGCACCGCATAATCGGTCACATGGAATTGCCTTTCCAAAATTAAAGAGGCTTTTGGAATATCCGACACTTGAAGCTGGATGTATTTCCGATTTTTCTTTTCTAATTCTTCCATGCTGCTTTCTTCCAGCAGAATCCCGTGGTCGATAATGCCTATGTCATCTGCCAACAGTGAAATTTCGGAAAGTATATGGCTGGAAATTAGGATGGTTTTGCCACGCTCCACACTTAAATTCTTAATAAAGTTCCTCACTTCGGCTATACCGATAGGGTCAAGTCCATTGGTCGGCTCGTCCAAAATCAAAAGCTCCGGGTCATGCAGAATAGCGTTGGCAATACCGAGGCGCTGCTTCATGCCGAGGGAATACTTACTGAACAGCTTTTTGTCTTTGTAGGGCAATCCCACAACTTCCAGCGCATTCTTGACGGCATTGGGCTGGGGTGTCCCTCGTAACTTCGCAAAGATTTCAAGGTTTTCTGTTCCGGTCAGATTCGGATAAAAGCCGGGAGTTTCGATGATGGCCCCAATACGGGGATAAATGCGTTTCTCATGGCCTTTGATGTTCTGTCCGAACACATCTACTTCGCCGGAAGTGATTGGTGTAAGGCCCAAAATCATTTTCATAATTGTGGTTTTACCGGCTCCGTTGCGTCCTAAAAGTCCATAAATCCGGCCCGGCTTCACATGAAGATTCACAGAATTAACGGCAGTTTGTTCCCCGTAAATCTTTGTCAGCTTTTTGGTTTCAATCACAAGATCACTCATAAAAATACCTCGCTTTCTCATTTTGTTTCGTTCTTCCAGATAACATAGTTGTAAAGGCTGCCATCCGGGAAATAGTTGATGAATACTTTGAAATTGCCTTTGTCACAAGGAATGACAAATTCAACACGGATTTGGTCAGAGTGTTCCGGCGCATAGCAGGACACATCCGGGGAAGTGTTCTCCGGCAGCCCGCCCAGCTTATCGACTTCTTCTTCCCATGTTTCCTGTATCGTCTCCGCAGAAATATTGTCCTGTACGCCCTGCGGCAACGCATTGAAGAAAGTTTCAAAATCTCCATCCATCATTTGGTTAAAGTATTCGGTTGCTTCTTCCGTAATGGCCTGTTGGTCGGGAGCCTCGCCGGAAGATGGAGCGGCCTGCTGGCAGGCACAAAGAGAAAAAACAAGCAGAATACCGAGTAATAAACAATTCAATCGTTTCATAAGTCTTTCCTTTCAGTAAGATTGCTTTTTTAGAGCCACTACGGATGCGGCGGCAAATGTAGCACCGATCAAGAGCAGCGAACCGACACAAACAAGCGGCGAAGTATTGGATAAAACGCCTTGCATCAGGCTTTCTACCATAGCTGCGGCCGCTTCGGAAATATGGGGATAAATCCCCATCACGCTTGCCAGCGGGTGTATTCCCGTAAGATAAGCCGGGGCAATGACTACGGGAATCAGATAAAGCAGCGTTGCGCCAATGGGCAGGATATATCCCTTTGACAGCGTGGAAAGAAACACAATCGGAAGCATGGCTATGGGAATCAGAATACCACCTGCCAGATACAAAAGACCAGCGTCCATCAGTGTTTGGGCGTTCAGATCGGGAAAGCCTCCGGCAATCAGCCCACCGACAACACACAAAAGAAAAGTAATCAGGCACAGTCCTACGGACATCAGAATAACCACAGCGACTTTTGAAAAGTATAGCTGTGCTTTTGTAATAGGGATGATAAGCAGTTCTTTCATCGTGTCATTTTTGTGTTCATCGAAAAACAGTGTCGTTGCAAACATTCCCAGCACAATCGGCAGAAACAGGCTGGACATATTCTTAAAGGCCAGTGTGTAAAGGTCGCCAAAACTATCCATAAAGGGACTGCTCCTTGAAATGCTGCAAGCCCTCTCAATCGCAAACGCTCCAAGCAGAAGTGTCAGAGCCAAAATACACCAGACAATTTTATTCCGTTTCCATTTCTGGATTTCAGTTGTAATAATCGTCATACGGTTTCCTCCTTTCATGGTTCCAATTATAAAACGCAAACCTTGCCATAACCTTGCCGAGATAAAATTTTTTCAAAAAAGCTCTGTGGGATCACAGAGCTTTCGGAAGTATGATGATAAAGGTTGTTCCGTTTCCGGGAACACTGGCGGCTGTAATCGTTCCTTTATGAATACTGACTAACTCTTTGGCAATCGAAAGGCCCAGCCCGTTCCCTTTGGCAGAACGGGAGTGATCACATTGATACATCCGTTCAAAGATATGCGGGAGATCAGAGGCGGCAATCCCATTGCCGTTATCAGCAACAACGATTTTTGCCTGCTGCTCCGTTTCAGTCACGGTCAGGAAAACTTTGCTTGCATCACTGTGCGTCAGGATATTTTGCAGTAAATTATTGAGAATACGAGTGTAGGCGGTAGAGTCAACACGTGTCATGTATTCTGTTTCAGGTATCTCAATTTCATAGCTAAGATCGTGGTTTTCCAGCAGCGGCACCCAATCAGCCATGATGTCACGGGAAAGCTCATTCAGGTCACAGACCTCAAAATGAAAAATCTGTTCCCCGGCATCCAGCTTCACCCATTCAAACAGGGCGGTCACAAAATCTTTCAGGTGGTGGGCTTTTTCCATAGCCACCCGAATGTATTCTTCCTTCTCAGCTCCTGTTACCATCTTGCTTTCCACAGCCTCCAAATATCCAACCAGAGAAGCAAGAGGGGTTTTTACATCATGGGAAAGGCTTGTCATAAGCCGTTTATAAGCCTGTTCGGATTGCTTTTGCTGTATAAGCCGAGATTGGCTGCTCATGGCAATCTCGTTAATATCATAACAGATTTGTTTTGTCAGGTCGCTTTCCCGCGTCAATACACGGCGGTTCAAATTCCCGGCTTTTATATCGTTTAGGGCATCCCTAATAAGAAAAAGCTGACCACGGACGCGGTAAAGTTTTCCCAAAAGATAGCTGATTACCAGCAAAGCAATCAATAAGGACAACAATAGATAAAGGTTAATTTCCATGCTCATGCCTCCTTGTTAAAGCGATACCCTACACCGCGGACAGTCTGAATATAAAAAGGTTGTTCTGGATTTGGCTCGATTTTTTTTCGCAGTTTACTGATAAATGCCATGAGGTTATTGTCGTCAAAATCATATTCTTCTGTCCACACCTGCATATAAAGTTGCTTTTTAGTAAAGACCCGTCCTTTGTTGGACGCCAGAAATAGAAGCAAGTCAAACTCCTTGCCGGTCAAGTCTACCGAGAGATTCTGAACCGTTACGGTTCGGTTGATTTTATCAATTACCATATCTTTCAGAAGCATGGTGGCGGCTTCGTTTCCAGTCACAGGGTTTAAGGTGGTATAGCGCCGGATTAGAGAATTGACACGAGCCATCAGTTCGTTAATTCCAAACGGCTTTGTCAGATAATCGTCCGCCCCCAGCCGCAGACCAGAAACCTTATCTTCTTCGTCGCTTTTGGCGGTCAGCATCAGCACCGGCACATTGTTTTTCTCTCGGATTTTCTGCAATACTTGAAACCCGTTCATATCTGGCATCATCACATCCAGAATAATTAGTGAACAGGTATCCTTGTTTTTTTCCAGTAGCCTCAGACCCTCTAAGCCGCCATGTGCTACTACCGCAGATAAATTTTCTTGTTCCACACATTTTTTCATCAAGGCACAAAGTTCCTTGTCATCGTCTATAATCAAAACGCTATTCATGTTTCAGCAACCTCCCTTGTTTTGTTCTTCCATCAATCGGCTTTTCTGCGTTCTTGGGGATCAGCCAAACACCAGCCATTTTCATAGCGCCGGGGATACGCTCTCCGGCACAATAATAATTTACCCTACGAGGTGTCACGCCCCACTTTTCGGCGGCCTCTTTCAATGTCATATAGTCCATTTCGCACCTCCACAGAATACATTATAGTTCTCTTTCTCGAACAATGCAAGAAATGGAATATGAATTATAAACTTCAACTAAACTGCATATAGCAACATTCCACGGGCAAAGTATGAATTATACAATGTAACTGGGTGATGCTATATGGCGAAAGTTGAAGATTGTCCCGGTTTTGAAACCTTTGGTGCAGATGTCAAAGCCGCACGAGAGGCAAAGCGTCTGGCACGAAAAACATTGGCGGAAATGGTTGGGATTGAATGGCGGTATCTTGCCAACATTGAGAATCAAGGTGCAATTCCGAGCCTGCCTGTGATGATCCAATTGATTAAGATCTGCGGACTTCCCGTGGAACGGTATTTTAACCCGGAGATCATGCGGGAAGAAAGCGAACAGCGGCAACGGGTCAGCCACAAGCTGAAACTCTGCCCTGAAGAATACCTGCCGATTATCGAAGGTGCCATAGACGGGGCGCTCAAAATGGAACAGACTGCGAAGCAGAAGGAGGACGCATAATCGCGGCCTCCTTCTGGCATTTCTATATCAAGGTTCCCGGCACTTTTCCAAAAGTTCCTGACACCTCTGCTGGATTTCTCCGGTTTCTGTCACAGTCAGTTCACGCTCGTTTCCGGTAATTTTATCTTCCAGAAAGTTGGCGTATGTACCCAGCAAAGCGTTCCGTAAATCCTCTGGGGTTTTCTGTATCTCGGCGCTATACCAGTCATTCCGGTGGGGTTCCCATGCCATCAATGTATAACCGTGGCTGGTCTGAACCACCTCATACAGAGGGTCATCATCCAGATATGCCTGAAACACTTTCAAAACCTTTTCAAAGGCCAGCATTTCCCACACCTCCCATTCAGCTGCAAATCAGTTCCCTGATTAAAATTTCCTCAATCTGTGCCGTTAATGTGTTCATCAGCCCCACCCAACGCATAGGATCACAGGCTTTCAGTTCCTCAGTGACACCCGCAGCCTCCATCATGTGAGGTAACATGGTGTCCACACGCTCCTGCGCTGTCCGG
>NZ_QUHK01000052.1:0-511 GCF_003479665.1 Blautia sp. AF14-40 | reverse complement strand
CCACACGCTCCTGCGCTGTCCGGTCAATCTCTAACAGGTGTGGATACAGCTTCTCGCTCATCAGCAGTTGGTTGTAGAGAATGGGGCGATGTTCCTTTAGGTAGGATTTTCGCATTCTGCCGTACTTGCCGATAGAAGTTTCCGGCTGTTCAGAAAGTTTTAGGTTGGGTATATCATAATCTCCACAACGAATGTAAGTCAACTTACTCATATTCATTCTCCTTTGCTTCGTGATGATTAGACTGCTGCGCTGGCTGCTATGCTGCCTTTGCGTGGTTCTTCTTTCGGCAGCTGTCCGACAGTAGAAAAAACGCCTTTTTTCATATCCTCAGCCCGGATCAGGGCTTTCTTAGCGTCCATTTCCGCTTTTTTCTTTGCCTTAATTTTGTCCTCGTACCGTTTCTGTGCACCGCTGGCTTTCCGCTTCAAATAGTTCTGATGGAGCCTGTCCTTGCGTTCTTCTTTTTTCTGCAGTTCTTCCTGTTCCTCCGGGGTTAAAGGAACCGGCTGT
>NZ_QUHK01000051.1:0-7851 GCF_003479665.1 Blautia sp. AF14-40 | reverse complement strand
GGGTGCAGCTATGAAACGGCAGATATTGAGTTTGAATATACTTTGTCGCAGGCTCGGCAGAAAGGGAACAACTTAGCCTTTCATCTGATACAATCGTTTGAACCGGGAGAGGTGGACTGTGAGAAAGCCCACACAATCGGAAAACAGCTTGCCGACGCGGTAACAAAGGGACAGCATGAATACGTCTTGACTACCCACATAGACAAAGGGCATATCCATAACCATATCATTTTTTGTGCGGTCAACTTTGTTGACTACCATAAGTACAATTCCAATAGGCGCAGTTACTACGGCATACGGAACATAAGTGATAAGCTGTGCAGGGAAAACGGGCTGTCCGTTGTCATTCCGGGTAAAGGCAGTAAGGGAAAAAGCTATGCAGAATATCAAGCGGAAAAGACGGGAACAAGTTGGAAAGGCAAGCTAAAAATTGCCGTTGATACACTTATCCCCCAAGTAGCAAGTTTTGAAGAATTATTGCAGCGGTTACAGGCGGCGGGCTATGAGATAAAACCGGGAAAATATATCTCCTGCCGCGCTCCCGGACAGGAACGCTTTACCCGCTTAAAAACCCTCGGTGCAGATTATACAGAGGAAGCAATCAAAGAACGGATTGCAGGCAAGCGCACAAAGGCAGCGAAAGCTCCCAAAGAGCAGCGCGGCGTATCGCTGCTTATCGACATTGAAAGTAGTATCAAGGCACAAGAGAGCCGGGGCTATGAACAGTGGGCGAAAATCCATAATCTGAAACTGGCTGCAAAAACTATGAATTTCTTGACAGAACACAAGATTGAGCAGTACGCGGATTTAGTCAGCCGGATTGAAGAAATAAATGCGGAAAATGAAAAGACAGCAGACGCATTAAAGAGCGTGGAGAAACGTCTTGCAGACATGGCGGTGCTGATGAAGCACGTTACCACCTACCAAAAAACAAAAACCGTCTATGAAGCATACCGCAGGGCAAAGGATAAGGACACATACCGGGCAAAGCAGGAAAGCAGTCTGATACTCCATGAAGCGGCGGCAAAGGCATTGAAAGCGGCGGGCGTTACCAAGCTCCCCAATCTTGCCGCCATGCAGGAAGAATACGGGAAGCTCCAAGCGCAGAAAGAAGCCCTTTACACTGATTATGGCAAGCTGAAAAAACAGGTCAAGGAATACGACGTTATCAAACAGAACATAGACAGTATTTTAAGACTGGAAAAAGAACCGGAACGGGGCAGGGAAACCGAACGCTTACAGTAGAAATATCTATAAAAGCGTGGTAGGATAAAGGTATTCCAATATAGACAGGAGCGTGAAAACATGGCAGACCAAACGATACCCGATTATGAAACCATAAGCGCCGCCGTTACCGGAGAAACATGGGCGGTGGAAAAGGTGCTTATGTGCTACAAGGACGAAATCGACAGGCAGGCAACTGTAAAGAAACGTCAGCCGGACGGAACATTCAAACTGGAAATTGATGAAGATATGCGCCAGTATATCACAATGAAGCTGATAGAAGCCCTCCCCCAGTTTCCCCTTGAAGAAATGGAAAGAGAGGAAAAAAGAAATCGGGACAAAAAATCATAAAAAGGTAGACGGGAAGCTGCTGCGGACAGATAAGCAGTTCCGGCATTTGAAGCAACGGCAGAAAGAAACTATCAGTACATGGCTTTATGAGGAATACCGCCGTCTTTGGATAGAAAAGGGACAGGAGCCGCATAAGTACAACAACCGGGAAATCGTTGCCGCTGTTATGGAACGGATAGAAGCTGCGGGGATATGGCTGCCGGAACAGGAAGTAACAAAATATTTTTACCGCAGGAAAACCCATTACCGGAACCGGATAGAAAAAGAATTACAGCCGAAGCCGGAAATGCAGGATAAAGACAGTCAGACACAAAAAGAACAGGGCGCAGGAAGCCAGTAATGACCTCCCGCACCCTGTTCTTTTATAGGTACTGATTTTAAAATGTTACGCAGTAGAACCCCCATTTTAAGGGAAAAGGTATTCTGTATCGCCTATGCCAGTTTCACGTCATTTATGCCCTGTAAATCAAGGCTTTTTTTGCCCTTATCGCGTAACCGCCGCACGCCGTTTCCTCATGCGCTCGGCTGCCTGTCTGCGGGTAATCCGCTTCCGGCAGTCCGGGCAGTATTTGACGCTGTTCGATTTTGATACAAAGAACGTGCCGCACTCGGTACAACGCTTTTTGTCCTCTGTCTTGAAAAGCTCTGCATACAGTAGCTTATCAAGAGGAAGTACGGCAATTTGAAACCACTTGCATAAAAGCGAACAGGAAATGAGCTGCGGGCAGACACATTCCTCCCCGTCGTCCAGTAAGATACAGTGTCCGCGCTCGCAGTTGCAGCACTCCTTTTTTACAAGGCTGTTGACTTTTCGGCTCTGTGGCGGCGTAAGCCGCTTACCCCCGGTCATACTTCATCAGCGGCGAAAATGGCAAGCTCCGCATACTCGTTTTCTGTTAGCGGGGAAATTTTCTGTAAGGTGCGTTCTGCAAAGGGGCGCATATCCTCGTCCATGAACGGCAGCGCAGCCGTCATATTTTCCATAAGCTATGCTTTGCTTCCCTCATGGTAAATACTCAACAGGTTCATTTCTTCAACGGTCAGTCTAATCATGCTCATACCTCCAATTCGTGATGTTTTGATTTTGCTGTCTTTTTCGGGACTTTTGGGGATTTTTCTGTTTGTAACTGCGCCCGGACAGAGGGAGGGGACTGTTTCATCTCTTTCTTCCTCTCGCTTTTATCTATCAGCGCATAAACGCCATGCCTGCCCTCCAACGTAGATAAGGAAAGGCTTTTGTAAGGGAGCATGGAAAGCAGCCGTTCCATATCCTTATCCGTTGCCAGTGGAACAAAGTAGGGAGAAAGTTCTACCGCACAATGGGTCTTTTCGGGGCTGTCCGGTTCTCCAAGCCCTTTTACATTTTCCACAATCCGGCGGGCTTCTATTTCAATCTGTCTATCATGCAGGGCGGCGATATGTAACTGAAAATCCCTCTGCGTATGAGGTGTTCGTTTTTTCTGCTGTTCCCTCAAAAGGCTTTTTAAGGCTTCCGGGTCGTTTGGCTGTGCTTCAAAACGTATAAACTTTCCAAGTTGCGGGTCAGTGTCCCCGTCAAAATATTGTCCGGCAGGCTTTGTCAGCTCCCCATGCTCATAAATCAGCGTGTAGTTGTCGGCAGGGATTGATTTTTCGATTACTTCCCGGAAATGCTGCAAATAATCCAGTTCATAAAGATTGCCCTTGATTTTTTCCTGCTCTGTGCCTGTCAGTTCCACCGCATAGGCAAGGATAGTATCGCGGGTCTGTTCCCCGTAAAACCGCCATGTATTATGCTGCCTTGTGTCCTTTAGAAAAACGTCCCGTTCCCGGAAGCAGCACGTCCCGGACGGGCGGGAAAACCACAAAAGCCGTTTGTCCTCCGGGATAAGGCTTACCGCCGCTTTCCGCAAAATCTGTTTGTCTATGTCAAAATCGCTCTGATAAAAAGCGGTGTTCTGTTTCATTATGGCTTCAAGGGAAGCAATAACGTCCACATTTTCAAATTTTTGTAACTTCATAGGTCAGCTCCTTTCCAAATCCTGTGTTTTCTGTCTTGCCTGTTTCTTCGGTGCCTGTTCTTTCGCTGCTTTAAGCTGCGCCCGGATAGAGGACTTTTTCTCCGGCTCTGCCTGTTTCTTTTCTGCTTTGAGGGCTTCGGCGTATTCTGCAAGGGAAATCTGTCCTCCGGCTTTTGCTTTTTCTTCCAGTTCCGTAGCGGTCGGGGTGTTGTTTATCTGCCCGTCAATCATGTTGTAATTCTGCTCGGTGGTCTGTTCGGCAGCTTTCAGATAATTTTCCGGCTGCAAAAACTCCGGCACGTCCTTATAACCGAAGCTGTCTACATAGTGGGCGGTGTCCTGTCCGTTCTGATGAAGTACCACCACGTCGGAAACGGAAAGGCTGTGTCCCTTAAAATCTTTCGGGTGGTCGATATTAAAGCGGGCGTAAATATCTTCAAGGGAAGTCCCCGGTGTAAGCTCTGCGGAATAGACAAGGGCATAGTTTTTTGGGTCTACCCTGTGTCCTGTGACAATCAGACGGTCGTAAGGCTCAAAACGCAAGTCCCTTGTTTCGTCCCCACCTTTTATCTGATAAATGGAAAAGGTGTCTTTATCCTGTGGGGCTTCCTGCTCCGGCTGCCCTTGTGCGAATTGTTCCTGTGCAGCTACCTTTTGCGCCCGGATATGCGCCCGCTGTAACTCGGTAGGCTTTTCCCCGGTAAGAGGTGCAATCGCCTTGACATAATCAGCCGCATAATAGGCGTTACTGGTAAGCTGCCGCTGCCATGCCCCGGCTTTTGGCGACCAACGGAAGCCGTTGCTTTTTAAGGCTTCCCGCGTAGCTTCGTCCGGCTTATCCTCAAAGAAGATTTGCAGACGGTTCGCTTCGGTGTTTGCTTCCACCTTGCCGCCGTCGAATTCCCAACCCACAAAACCGATTTCTTTTTGCTGTGAAAGGGATTTGATACGGTCTTTCACGCGCCGGATTTCCGCGCTGTTGTTGGATAACGCCCAAGTCGCAAAGGGCTTGTCCCCCAAATGCCAACTGCTCGCCATGTCCGCTTTTAATTTTTCAAGCTGTTCCGGCAACAAATGCGGGCAGCCGTCAAGGGTCTTGTGCTTACGGTAATAGGCGTTTACGGCTTTCATGGTTTCCTGTGATTTTTCAAGGCTTTCCAGTTTCTTTTCTAACTTCTGTACTGCCTGCGGGTCGTCTGCACTGATACCGCCCATGCCGGTACTGCGGATTTTATCAAGAAGTCCTTGTATGTCCTGCCATTCCCGGTAATTGCTGTCGCGGGCTGCGTTCTGCTTTTCTTTCTTCCTTGTGGGGAAGTTAGAGCCGCCCGCAATGAGGATAGAGGGAACACGCGCGTCAATCTCATAGCCTTTGTTCATGTTCGCCGCCAGTTTCCGGGCGTAGGTGTCAAGCAGGCTGTCGATTTTCTCATGGTACATCGGGTCTACCCGCTGTTTCTGCCTTTCTGCAAGCTGTACGGCTTCATCTACATAGTGCCTGTATTCAGCCGTCGCGCTGCCTTGCTTATAATCGGAAAAACTGTTTGCGTCCTTTGCACGTTTGGCGGCAGCTTCGTTGATTGTGTAATAAGGTGCGGCGGGTGCAGCTTGTTCCGGCTGTGGTGCTTCGCTGCTTGCGCCTGTATCAGCTTCCGGCTCGGTCTGTGCTTCTTTTTCCTGTACCGGGGCTGTTTCTTCGGGAAGCTCCGGCGCGGCTGCTTCTGCTTCGGGCTGTATGGTAGCTTCCTGTGGGGTCTGTGCCTGTTCGGTGGTCTGTTCCTTATCCTGTGCCTTTTGGATTTCTGCAAAATGTCCGTCTATGGTATCAATCAGACTTGCGGCGGTGCTGCGGATTGTTTCAAGAGAGCCTTTCAGTTCTGCAAGTTCTTTTCCGCTGCTCCACCCGGCGATATATCCAAAGGAATAGTCCGACGTATCAAGCCCGTAGTGTTGGCAAACGGCATAGGCGACGCTTTCTGCCTGTACCTCGCGGGTGCGGCGGTCGGGACGTTCCGGCGCGTCTTTGTCTATGTCATGGAGTGTCGCATGGGCAATTTCATGGATAGCGGTCTTGATATTCTCCAATTCGTCCATGCCCTCGTTGATGAGAATACACTTTTCCTCATAATTGCAGCGTCCTTTTATACTGCCGCTTAGTGCTTCAAATCCCATAGCAAAGGGGGAAGTTTTTTCAAGGGCAGCGAAAAAATCCTGATACTGTTCCACGTCGCCCGTAAGCTCCTTTATCCCAAGGTCGGGCAACTCCTTACCCTCGGTCTGCGACACGTCAAAAACAGATACCACACGAAAGGCGGGGATTTGGATTTCCTTTTCCTCGGTAACGGCTTTCCCGTTCTTATCGAAAACAGGCTTTTGCGTGTCCGGGTCGATTTTTTCCACCTGTTTCTTAACGGTAAAGGGCGCGGGCGCAATTATCTTGATAGCTTTTTCCCCCGGCTTTACATGGCGGTCAAATTCCTTTTCCCATTGTTTATAGCCTTTTACAAGGTTGCCGCCCTGCATGGCGATAAGGATTGTATTGTTTAGGCTGTAATCATGGAATTTAGACATAGTACGCAGATAGTCGGCGTAACGGTCGCTTTCATAAATCCCCAAAATGCCCTGTTCCAGTCGGTCGGTAATCTCTTTCATTTTGTTGGCGGGCTTTTCGGAAGATAGGATAATCGGGAGAACCGGGGGCTGCTCTGTGGCAGTGGTCGGTATGGCTGCGGCAGCGTCAAGGTCTGCCTGTTCCTTTTCCTGTACTGGCGGCTGCGGTGTTACCCGATATTCCTCCGGCACGTCCCGTCCGTCATACCACTGTGTAAAGGTGTTGCGGTTGTTGTAGATATATCCCTGCTCGGTAAATCTGCCCCCGTCATTGATAGCAGCGTCCCGCCCGTATTCCTCATAGAGAAAATAGTTTTTTGCTTCTTCCGGCAGCTCCAACTCGTCCAGTTCTTCAATCAGATAATGCCCGTAATCTTCCTCGGTTTTTACGGACGGATAAATCCAGTAACAGTCAAGATTTTGTGCAAGGTTTATAATGTCCTGCAAGTCCCTTGTATGGTCGCCGTATGTGATAGCCGCAGCAAATTTTTCCCGGTCGTCGTCAAACTGCATTTTCAAAAGCTCGCCCAAATAGTTCAGTTCGTCAAGGCTTTCAAGCTCGGTCAATTTCCCTGCCAGTCCCGGAATAGAGGACTGATATTCTGTGATGTGCAGCTCCCCGTAGTTTTTGCCGTCTATCCCGATACGGTCAAAGACTTCTTTCAAATGTTCAGCAGTTGTGGGGAATGATACCCATTCGCCCGCAGGTCTGCCCTCGGTGTACTTTCCAAGATTAGAAAGATACCCGCTTAAAATCGTTTCTTCCATGCGCTCACTCCTTTCTTTCTCAATCATGCGGTGCATAAGCTCGTAGTCCTCCATGCTCATGCTCCCGTCAAATAGATAGGGGTCGGGTTCTTCGCCGCCCCGGTAGGCTTTTTCAGAAAAAGGCAGCCCCGCAGCGTGGGCGGCGGCTCTTGCTTCCTCGATAAGCTCCGGCGGCAGCCTGTCGTCGTGGGCTTCGATAAATTCCCCGATATTGCTATATCCGTTTTCGTAGTGGCGGCGCACCCCGGCGGTCAGTTCGTCAAGGTTCCTGTCCTCGCCAAGATAGCCGGAATAATAGCCGTTTACCACAACGGCGGCAGGGTCAGCCTGTTTGATTTCTTCCATGCGGCTTCTGTCCTCCGGGTAGAGAGTATCGCCCATTTCAAGGTGGAAATATTCCGCGTTCCAAGAACGTCCCGTTTTCCAAAACGCCACCCAAGCGATACCGTCCCTTAATTCTTCTTGATAGTCTTTTACGGTGTCCCGTAAATTTGCCATGTGTAACCTCCTTTCCCAAAGGCAGCGCGGACGCTGCGCTTTCCAGTTTCATCATTCAGTACCCCGCGCCCGCGTTTTTGCCAAAGAGTTTAGATATTTTTTCAAGATTTCAGAGGGTTTGGGAAACTTCCCAACAAGCAAAAATCCCCGCCGTTCTCGGTAGAGAAAGCAGGAATTTTACGGAAAAGGGTACTCTTTTCCTATGCTTGCTATTCAGTTATTTTTTCTTCGGAAGCTCCACCCGGTAGTTGACATATTTCCCGCCCGTATCAGCCAATACGATAGTTCCGTCGTAGGTCTTGCCCGTCTTTGGGGAATAGAGCTTTTTCACATTTACCTTGCCGGATTGTAAGAGCGCGGCGGCAATCTTCGGGGTAAAGGTTACTTTTCGTTCTTCAAA
>NZ_QUHK01000050.1:0-8188 GCF_003479665.1 Blautia sp. AF14-40 | reverse complement strand
GCGGCAATATCTTTCACTTTCATACCCAGCATATAGCGGGCATGGACACGGCGAGCCTGCATAGGCGGCAGGGAAGAAATGGCTTCGTACAATCGCCGTATCAGTTCTTCGTATTCGGCTAATTCTTCTTTTTCTATCAGGTAGTCCTCCGGCGATGGCTGCGCCCAGCCGATGGCGGCATTTTCGATTCCATCGTTACAATCGAGGGAATAAAACGCCTTATACCGGAACATCTTGCGATCTCTGGCGGCCTCGGCTCTCTTATCCAGAAGAAACGCTTCGACGATCTCATCGGACACCTCCACAAAAATGTCCTCTTTGCAAAATGGATAATATTGTTTGAGATTGATGGTCTGCATAGGCATGCCCTCACTCTGTTTGGAAAAAGCCATCATAGCAGCGGCGCATATTCCGCAGACCCCGGCGGATGGCAACGCTAACCTTGCTGCTGTGGACGCCCTCTATCCGAGAGATTTCCGGCTGCTTGATACCAGCAATGTAGTAGGCGTGAACACGGCGGGCCTGTGTCGGAGTGGCATGAGCCAGAGCCACCGGCAGAGCTGCAATCAGGTGCAGGCGGGTGGTCATTTCTTCTCGTTCCAGCAAAATATCTTCCGGCGATCTGCTGTGTTCCAGTGCGTAATTTTCCAGCCAGCTGTATGCGTCCAGAGAGTAGTAGGCGCGGTGGTAGACTTTCCGACGCTCATAGTTCTCCATCTCCCGCTTGGCCTGATACATCGCTGCCCATACCTCGTCCGTAACATCCACAAACTCGTCATGCCGGTAGTGGGGATACATCCACCGCAGATTGATTGTTTTCATAGGCTTACCTCCTGAAAATCGGAGAGGCGGGCAGCTTGTCCGCTGTCCGCCCCTCGCTGGGATAAGGGAAAATCCCTTTCACTTGGTAGCCCGAAAACAGGTCATTCGTTAAGCCTGTTCTCAAAGGATTTTATAAATTTTTTTCTGACCGCCTCCACACTTTGATAAACAGCCACTTTGGAGCAGCCGCACAGCACACCGATCTCTGCAAGGCTCAGTCCGTCAAGCGCATAGAGCAGGAACCGGCGGCGCTGGGCCTCGGTACAGGTGTCCAGAACAGCCATCAGCTCATGCAGCGTTTCCATGCGGCAAAGGTATTCCTCCGGCGTTTCGCCGTAGACCCCTACACCCTCGGTGGTAATGATGTACTCGTCAAACTCCCGGCCATCCCAATGCCGCCGCTGTTCATGGAACAGGTTCTCCGTTTTGTGATCGGCCCGGTCAAGAAATTCATAGACTTCCAGCGTGACCTCCACGGCCACAGCTTGTCCGTTATAATTGATGGTAACTTCCATCTGCCTTTCCTCCATTCAGATTTTTTCGGGAAAATCTGAATGGGGCGGTGGAGAACGGCACCGGGGATAAAGTTCGGGCCATGCTGACCCGATGTTCCGGCTCCATAGAGACAAAAAAGCGCCCGGACGGCATAAAGCCATACGAGCGTAATAGAGTATATTTTGCTGTTTAGTTACATGGTATAGTGCATACTTCTGACCGCATTGCTCCGCTGCTGGGAACAGGCTTTTTTTAGCTGGTGCAGGTCATGGGGACTGTGAAAAAAGGCAAAAATAGACACGGCGGCAATCCTCCTATGTGCCGCCGTGGATTTACACGGTGTTAGGTCGTCGTTGGTTTAGCGTAGACGAAAAGAAACGGCGGCTCTGAAAATCAAAGCCGCCGTTTCAAATGGGCGTGTCAAATTGTCTGCTCTACGACGGCTTTTTTCTTTTGCCGTCGCGCGGCAGAGTATTATTCAATATTTAATTCAATGTTTCCAGTGAAATTCTCACATTCAATGCCAATATAATTTCCACCATCAGGAAGTGTAATTGTGTCACTATAAGTTCCGGTTGCTTCAATCAACGTGACTGCTTCATCAGATCCAGAAATCCAAAATACTTTTGCAGTACCTTCCGTAATCTCCAAGGTGCAATCAATGGACAGCTCCTTACCGGCTTCTCTCTTTATGGAAGTTCCTCCGAACAAATACTCTGTACCTGAAAAGTTCGTATAATCAGCCGTATAAGTCCCTGTATAATCATCAATGCCTTTTTCTTTTTCCCCTTGCAGTGACGATTTCCCTGTCAGTTCTATGGAGCCCGCAGATTGAACAATGTTATTGTAATGATTGAGAATTTCATCTTTTGAACAGCCAGCAAGCATAAAACTTCCCACAAGGACGAATGTTAGTGCTAAAACTTTTTTCTTCATACAATCATCACCAGCCTTTCTTTGGAGCTACCTTTTTGGCCTTTTTCTTTGTTTGGGTTGCTTCTCGTTCTTTCATGCACAAAATCAAGATGGCAGAAATAACGACAGCAAGCGCAAGACTGCAAGAACAGGTTCCGATATTCCAGTTGACTGCGGTATCATAGCTACGGTAGCCTACCATTCCAAGACTTGCGGTAATCGGATAAAGGTTTGCTAATGTCATATTTCCTGCGGCAAACATCCCTCCATATCCATAGACAAAAGCAATGATTACACCGACTAAAAAGCTGCCTGCCCTCCGACAAGTAAGAGCGATAATCGGCAGAACCGCAAGATATAAAAAGAAATTAACCGCAGTAATCTGCAAGGCTGCTTTTAGAGCTAAGGAAATCTCAAAGCCGGGAAATCCCACAATCATTTCTGCTATGATTGTAAACAGACTGCATATCAGCCCGAAAATAATAGACAATACGCCGCACACAATCAATTTTCCGGTCAACAGTTTCTTAAAAGAGATCGGCACAGTCAGAATATTTTTCAATGTGTCATCCGTCTGCTCACGAGAAATCATATATCCAGCAATTAGGCTGATACACATCGGAAAAATCATGGACATATTGTTTTTGATGACCTGTTCTGTAAGATAGGCAAAATCCCAAACGGAACCATCATTCGCCATAGAGGTAAACAAGGTCAGCAGGACGGATAGGAGCATGAGTGCAACGCCCGCCCAAAGGATATGATACCTTTTCAATTTATAAAATTCTGTTTTTACAATGCGAACCATGTTTATTCCCCCCTCTGCTTATATAATCTGTCAATCAGTAAGAACGAAACCAATGCCATGATCCCAAGAATGAATACAACTTGAAATGTTGAGGGAATTAGCCCTGTCATTTGCTCCAAGTCCATTTTTATTCCATGAGCCGCCATATCTCCCGCACTCCAAAATGTAGTCAGTGGCGTGGGCAGAAGCCATAACATAGTTTTAGGCAGTGTGTCAAACAATGCCGTAGCACTCATGTTCAGAACGCTGTAAAAGACACACAACAAAATGGAAAAAACATAGGTCTTACTGAAAAAGACAACAAGGACAATCAACGGGAGTGTTCCTGCCGTAATGAAGATCCCCGTTTCAACCGCCAAAAACAGCTTATAACCAATTCCATAAACTTCTAATGTTCCAATTCCGCAAAGAATTGTTGCAATGGTAGAAGCCACGCAAAAAACAATTCCAAAGATAAAAAGGACAATAATCTTTGCAAGTACCATTTGCGTGCTGGTTACGGGAATTGTACGCAGATTTTTGAATGTATCGTTGTCGCGTTCCATAAAAAACAGAATAGCGGCAATCACTCCGATAATGCAGGGCAGTAAAAACTGGATACCATATCCCAACACCATGTTAAATAGTCCATCGAAAGCATCTGCCCGATCCGTATATCGCTCCATCATAGAGGGCGTTGTCATCAGATAAGTCAGCGGGATTGGAAACAGGAACGCAGCCAAAATAATCAGCGGAATAAATTTCTTCCGTTTCAATTTCAAAAATTCGCATTTGATTAGTTTAAGCAATTCCTTCGCCCCCTGTCACACGCTTGAAGTAATCTTCAAGACTTTCTTCACAGGTATGTGCTTCTGATACCTCCAATCCGTTTTCTACAAAAGCAGTTACAATTTTCCCCACGGGTAGCTCCATATTGTGTAGACGCAGATTGTGGTCGTCTTGTATGGAAAAATGGGTTTCATGGAAATTGCGTTCCAAAATTCTTGCCGCCTGTGCAGTATCAGAGAGCGTAAACCGGATATGTTTACTGCTTTTTTGCTCCAACTCAGCAAGGCTTTCTTCTTCCAGCAATGCACCGTGGTCAATAATTCCAATATCGTCAGCCAGCAAGGAAATCTCCGAAAGAATGTGACTGGAGATTAAAATGGTTTTTCCTCTTGTGTCGCAAAGCTCACGGATAAAGGATCGCACTTCTGCAATACCGATGGGATCGAGACCGTTGATCGGCTCATCCAAAATCAAAAGCTCCGGATCGTGCATGACTGCAAGGGCAATCGCCAACCGCTGCTTCATGCCAAGAGAGTATTGCGAAAACAGCTTTTTATCCTTGTAAGGTAGCCCGACCAAATCCAGAGCGTCTTTGATGGCATGATTGTTTGGTACTCCACGCAGGGTAGCAAAGATACGCAGGTTCTCCGTACCGGTCAGATTGGGATAAAAACCAGGGGACTCAATCAAACTGCCAATGCGGGGCAGCAACTTCTTTTCATTTCCTTGCAAAGACTTTCCCCAGATTTTGACCTCACCGGAAGTAGGCTTCGTTAAACCCAACAGCATTTTCATAGTTGTGGTTTTTCCGGCTCCGTTTCTACCCAACAGACCATAAATTCTCCCACGCTTGACATGGATATTTAAGTCAGCCACACTCTTTTGTGAGCCGTATTGCTTTGTCAGATTTTTTGTTTCAATGATATAATTTGTATCCATATTCAAAACCTCCTGTTCTGTAAGGTATTCTATCATGCCAACCTTGCATTAACCTTGCCGCAACCTTGCATTAACCTTGCAATTTGAAATCCAGTAAAATGACAAAGGCTCCCGCCATAAAGACGGGAACCCGCTTAACTATCCAAAGGAAAAAGCAACATAAATTCAGTTCCTTTTCCCGGCAAACTTTCAACTGTTATGCTTCCACCCATCTTTTCTACAAGCTGATGGACAATAGAAAGACCAAGTCCGCTGCCTTTTTCAGAGCGTCCTTTATCACACTTATAAAGCCGTTCAAATATGTGTTTCAAATCTTCTTTCTCAATTCCCACTCCATTATCCGCCAGCAGCAGCTCCATGTTATTTTCCTTCTTCGATAGGGAAATTTTGATTTTGTCCGCATGGCTGTGAGCGATTACATTTTGAATAAGGTTATTGATGATCCTCATATAGCTATCCATATCCAATCTTACCCGGACAGGCTGTTCAGGAATATCAATGTCATAATCAACCTGTTTATCCTCAAAAATCGGTATCCAGTCGATCAGAATATTTCTTGTCAGCTCTGCAACCTCAACGCTCTGGATCTCCAAAGCAAACTCGTTTGAATTTAACTTGAACCAGTCAAAGAGTACATCAATGTATTCTTTCAGATCATGGGCTTTCCGACGGGCGGTTTCAATATAATCATCCCGGTCTTTTCCTGTGACCAGTCCTTTGTGTGTAGCGTCAAGATACCCAAGCAGAGTAGTAAGAGGCGTTCGCACGTCATGGGAAAGGCTCGTCATAAGCTGGCGGTTGGTTTCTTCTGTCTGCCGTACAGTTGAAAGTCTGCTTTCATAGGCCACAACGATCTCATTGATTTCATAGGCAAGAGGTGCTGTCAGTTCATTTGTTGCAGATAGAATACGCCGGTTGCCATTTCCGTTTTTCACATCAACCAGCACATCGGTCATTTCTGCTATTTGTTTTTTTACACGCCGAACGAGAACGATGGAAGTCAATACAGCCACAACAGCAATCACAATGGACAAGAATACGATAATTTTCATGCTGACTACACCTCCTTATTAAACCGGTAGCCAATCCCTTTGACCGTTTGTATATACTTTGGGCTTGAAGGATTGACTTCTAATTTTTTACGAAGTCGGCTGATAATCGCCATAATGTTACTGTCATCATAGAAATATTCTTCGCCCCATACTTCCTCATAAATCTGCTGTTTGGTCAAAATTTTCCCTTGATGTTTTGCACAGTACAGGAGCAAATCAAATTCCTTTGGGGGCAGTTCAAAAGTGCCGTTTGATGTAGTAACAGAACGATTTTCAAGGTCAATCTGCAATCCGTCAAAATTTAGCTTTTGTATGGCTCCAGCTTGCTGATTAAAGCGAGTGTAGCGGCGAATAAGAGACGCAATACGGGCAATCAGTTCATCCATATCAAACGGTTTTGTAAGATAATCGTCCGCTCCGGCCCGTAAGCCCCGTACTTTAGAAATGCTGTCATTTTTAGATGTGAACATCAAAATCGGCAAGCTGTACTCCTTGCGAATTTCTTCCAGCGTTTCAAACCCGTCCATGCCGGGCATCATCACATCCAGCACCACAAGCTGATACTCCTGCTCTCTTAATTTTTGTAAGCCCTCTTTTCCGGTATTACAAAAATCAGCTTCTATGTTTTCTGCTTGTACGCTACGTTTAATCAAAGCGCACAGTTCTCTGTCATCATCTATAATCAGGATTTTATTCATGGTGCAACCCCTTCCCTTGTTTTGTCCTTCCGTCAATCGGCTTTTCTGCGTTCTTTGGGATCAGCCAAACACCAGCCATCTTTACAGCGCCGGGAATGCGCCCTCCGGCGCAATAATAATTTACCCTACGAGGTGTCACGCCCCACTTTTCGGCGGCCTCTTTCAATGTCATATAGTCCATTTCGCACCTCCACAGAGTACATTATAGTTCTCTTTCTCGAACAATGCAAGGAACGAAATGTGAATTATAAACTTCAATCAACCTGCATATAGCAACATTCCACGGGCGAAGTATGAATTATACAATGTAACTGGGTGATGTTATATGGCGAAAGTTGAAGATTGTCCCGGTTTTGAAACCTTCGGCGCAGATGTCAAAGCTGCACGAGAGGCAAAGCGTCTGGCACGAAAAACATTGGCAGAAATGGTTGGGATTGAATGGCGGTATCTTGCCAACATTGAGAATCAAGGTGCGATTCCGAGCCTGCCTGTGATGATCCAGTTGATTAAGGTCTGCGGACTTCCCGTGGAACGGTATTTTAACCCGGAGATTATGCGAGAAGAAAGCGAACAGCGGCAACGGGTCAGCCACAAGCTGAAGCTTTGCCCTGAAGAATACCTGCCGATTATCGAAGGTGCCATAGACGGGGCGCTCAAAATGGAACAGACTGCGAAGCAGAAGGAGGACGCATAATCGCGGCCTCCTTCTGGCGTTTCTGTATCATGTTTCCCTGCACTTTTCCAAAAGTTCCCGGCACCTCTGCTGGATTTCTCCGGTTTCTGTCACAGTCAGGTCACGGTCATTTCCAGTAATCCTATCTTCCAGAAAGTTGGCGTATGTACCCAACAAAGCGTTCCGTAAATCCTCCGGGGTTTTCTGTATTTCAGCGCTGTACCAGTCATTCCGGTGGGGTTCCCATGCCATCAATGTATAACCGTGGCTGGTCTGAACCACCTCATACAGTGGATCATCATCCAGATATGCCTGAAACACTTTCAAAATCTTTTCAAAGGTCAGCATTTCCCGCACCTCCCATTCAGCTGCAAATCAGTTCCCTGATTAAAATTTCCTCAATCTGTGCCGTTAATGTGTTCATCAGCCCCACCCAACGCATAGGGTCACAGGCTTTCAGTTCTTCCGCGACACCCGCAGTCTCCATCATGTGAGGCAACATGGTGTCCACGCGCTCCTGTGCTGTCCGCTCAATCTCTAACAGGTGTGGATACAGCTTCTCGCTCATCAGCAGATGGTTGTAGAGAATGGGGCGATGTTTCTTTAGGTAGGATTTTCGCATTCTGCCGTACTTGCCGATAGAAGTTTCCGGCTGTTCAGAAAGTTTTAGGTTGGGTATATCATAATCTCCACAACGAATGTAAGTCAACTCACTCATATTCATTCTCCTTTGCTTCGTGATGATTAGACTGCTGCGCTGGCTGCTATGCTGCCTTTGCGTGGTTCTTCTTTTGGCAGCTGACCGATAGTAGAAAAAACACCTTTTTTCATATCCTCAGCCCGGATCAGGGCTTTCTTAGCGTCCATTTCCGCTTTTTTCTTCGCCTTGATTTTGTCCTCATACTGTTTCTGTGCGCCGCTGGCTTTCCGCTTCAAATAATTCTGATGAAGCCTGTCCTTGCGTTCTTCTTTTTTCCGCAGTTCTTCCTGTTCCTCCGGGGTTAAAGGAACCGGCTGT
>NZ_QUHK01000005.1:195293-201405 GCF_003479665.1 Blautia sp. AF14-40 | reverse complement strand
CGCAAACTAAATATCATGTTGGAAAGAAAACCAACAAACTATGTACTGGATGCGGACATTAAAGGATTCTTCCAGCATCTCGACCATGAATGGATTATGCGTTTTATAGAATCAAAGATCAAAGACCCAAATATCCTCCGCCTTGTCAGAAGAATGCTGAAAGCAGGGATTATGAACAACTATGAGTTTGAAGAAACGGAAGAAGGAAGCGGACAGGGTTCTGAATACACATTGGGGTCAGACCCCATTAAAGATTACTAAAAAAGGGGAAGAAAGGATGTAGTTTTTAACTACATGACAACTATATACTATGATGCTATAATGGGATTAAAACAGGAAATGAGTTGGCATTGTACGATGAATCCGGTGGAAATAGAAAATACAGGGATACGCCGACAGGTGATAAAGGAAATTACTGATTTTACAAAAAAATATGATGTAAAAAAATTCTTCTCTTCGGATCAAGGCAAGAGGTGATTTTAAGCGTACGAGTGACATTGATTTAGCAGTGTCAGATGGAAAGTTTGATCGTTTTGCGCTTCATTAAAAATATGAAAAAAATATGAGACAGGAGGCGATTATAATGTACATATTCATACCATTTTTCTTTTTCATCTGGGGCGGTCTGACGGTGGCTTATTTTCATTTCGGATTTCAGCCAGAATGGCTTGCTACGATTCTGAATACGAGTTCCGCCGGCGACAGCGCAGCCAATGCTTTTATGCTCAGCACACGCGGTGGACTTTTTATCATCGGTGTCGGTGTTTTTTGCCTGATCTGGATTGTAGTTCGTCTTTGGCTTGGGATTGATAAATTCGAAGAACCTCAAGACTCTGGTTCTTTGCGCGAAGATATTGTGGAGATTTTTGACGCTTTGCTCACACCCATTCCCTCGTATGAAGAGGAGAAAGAAACAGATCCACTTAGCTTTGGTGCACTCTTCGATGAACTTTCCAGTACATCTTCCTCGGAGCCGGAATATCTGAGTGACAGTGATGGCAAAAGCGTTCGTATCACCGGCCGCGGTTCTGATGTTTTTTATCTGGAAAACGGTGATGTTGTCTATACTACAGACGGTCGTGATTTCTATACGACAGATGATGATGTGTATCATCACTATGAATGAAGCGGGCGTATTTGAAAGCAGTGGAGCAGTATGTTTGCCACATTGGGGTCTGCCCGTGCGTCCAGCAAAGGGTATATAGTCCGGTGGGTGGAAGCCCCATCAAATAAGCTGCTAACCACAGCATTTGAAGCGAGTCTTGAGTCTGCCGCGGCAACGCTGCAGGCTAAGCGTAGACAGCAAGGTAACAGGGATAGCTAGTGAGCGCCGAATCCCAAAAGAACCAGAGGGCCGACATCGTGGTCAGGATGGAAGGCAACATATGTACTTATCGTTACGGTGAGATTTTACATACCTCTGCGGCGTTGGCGGGAACTATTCATGTTACACAGGGAATATATATCAACTGGAGAGAACCTGCATTTTCTTTCTGAAGTGTGGACACATTGGGGTCTGACCCCCTTACGATTTTCTTAAAGAAAAAGGATCAGAAATAAAAGAATCCTGAAGTGCCAGCTTCAGGATTCTCAAGTCCGTTAAGGTGGACTATTCCGTTTGGGCTAGAGCGTGTTTGAAAAACATTTGATTTTGTTTATTTTAACCAAATTAGAATAGACGCGATGCATATGAAGCCCAGATAGGTAGCAGCCAGTTTGTCATAACGTGTGGCTATTCGGCGAAAGCCCTTGAGCTTGAGAAAATATTTTTCAACCAGGTGTCTTTCTTTATAGAGCCACCAATCGCAATGCCGTTCAAATTTAGCACCCTTTCTGGATGGAATCGTAGGCTCACCTCCACGTTCATAGATATAGTCCAGCAGCTGGTTACTGTCATACCCACGGTCTGCCAGTACATTGCTTCCCTCTATGTCAATATGCTCCAGCACAGGAATGGCGTAATTGATATCATTGCGCTGTCCTTCGCTGAGCATGACATACAAAGGATATCCATAGGCATCTACGGCCGCATGGATTTTTGTGCTGGCACCTCCCCGGCTGTGTCCAATCTCATTGGGAGGCCCCCTTTTTTTGCACCTGCACTATGCTGGTGCGCCTGTACGATGGAAGCGTCCAGGGACAATTCCTGGGGGGCAGCCTCCAGGCTTAAAAGTCGGAAGATATTATCGAGAATTCCGTCGTCAATCCATTTTCGAAAGCGGCTGTAAACGGTTTCCCAGGGACCATAGCGTTCTGGTAAGTCACGCCAGGGCGCACCACTGCGTGCAATCCAGATGATTCCATTAAGGATAGTACGGTTATTTTTGCGTGGACGACCCTGCTTCCCCGTATTTTCAGGAGGGAGTAAATCAACAATACGATTCCATTCATCATCAGTCAATTCATATCGCCGCAACATAATAAACACCCCTTTTTCTTTATTTTATCATGAAAAAGGGCATAAAAACATATGTTTTGTGCAATTTTTAATTTTCAAACACGCTCTAGTGCTGTCTGTCATTTCTGTCTAACCACTTGCAAATATAGTAGCCAACTACAGATGCCAATGCAGAAATAAGAAAAGCAATTATGTATTCCAAATAAGTCACCTCCCTCCGCTGGAAAGAGTCGAGGTGACATTGGGGGACAGACCCCGTGTGTAACATTTGGGTCAGACCCTATAAAGACGATGCGAAAATAAAATCACATATCATCCAGACTATTTCAACAGAAAGGAGTGGGTAAACATGTTTATTTGGATAATAGGCGGTTCTGAAATTTTGGCCATATTAATAATGATTTTGGCATGCATAGCAGGGGGAGTGGAAGTTGTTGGTCAAAGTCTTCCTTTGTTATCTGTGTTATTTATAATTAAAAGTATAGTTCAAGATATACTATATGGCTTTTTGAAAAATCATAAAAAATTTGTTCATGTTTTGATTTTTTTGATTATTGATTTAGTGAGAGTGTTTATATTCTTTTATACAGCCAATGTTTGCCTTGACACATATTTTTCGGGCACTGGTGTGAGGTATATAGATGGCATGTTTGGGTGTGTATTTTGGTTTATAATAGGTGGATTTATTTTTATTATGGGAGAGTTGGGTGGAATATTACATGGAATGAATGATAAATATAATATTATAGGTTTTGGTATGGATATTTTCTTTCATATTGTTTTTTTGTTGATGCTTATTTTGCTTAGTGTATTTTTCTATTGGTGATTCTAGCATAGGCGGGGTTATTTTACTTGACTTTGCAGACTATCTGATTTATTATACTCGTAAAGAAGTAACTTACGAGTTACTAACTCACGAGTATAATTATTGGAGGTGAGCAGATGAGTCAATTCTATTGCCGTGAGGATGAGCTGCGGAAACTGAATAAACGGTATGCAGGTGATAAGTTTGAGTGCATTGTCATCTACGGCAGACGGCGTGTTGGTAAAACGGCACTGATCAACGAGTTCTGCAAAGATAAGCCTACCATTTTCTTTTCTGCATTGAACACGACCGGAAAGGAAAATCTGGAAGCTCTCTCAAAGTCGATTATGAGTTTTGAGCGGCCGGATATGGAGTCTGCACCGGAGTTCAGGTCCTATGATGCAGCTTTGGATGAGCTGACAGCACTTTCAAAGGAAAAGAGGATTGTCTTTGTCATTGATGAGTATCCTTATCTTGCAAAAGCAAAACCAGCTATTTCAGCGATGCTGCAGCACATCATCGACCACAAATGGACAGAGTCCAAGATGTACCTGATTCTTTGCGGCTCCTCTATGAGCTTCATGGAGAGTCAGGTGCTTGGAAAGGAAAGTCCGTTGTATGGCAGACGTACTGGCCAGTTTAAGATTGAGCCGCTAGACTATAAAGAAACCGCTGTGTTCCACCCAAATCTGTCTGCAGAAGACAATTCCCTGATTTATGGGATCACGGGAGGAGTTCCCCACTATATCAATAAGTTGGATGTGCGAGATAATGTGGATGAAGCTCTGTTGGATAATTTCTTTGACCGCTCCAGCTATCTGTATGAGGAACCGGGGAACTTACTGAAGCAGGAACTCCGGGAGCCGGCCATTTATAATGCAATCATTAAAGCGATTGCAGAAGGTGCTTCCCGAATGAACGATATCAAGATGAAGGTCGGCGAGGAAAACTCGGTCGTATCGAAGTACCTGAAAACGCTGATCGACCTTGGCATTGCGAAGAAAGAAACACCGATTACAGAAAAACCGGGTAAGAAAACCATCTATCTGCTGGCTGATAACTTCTTCCGTTTCTGGTATCGGTTTGTGCCAATCAATATGAGTGCCATTGACTCTGGCAGAATTGCAAAGAACTATCCACACGCTGTAAAGCAGTATCTTCCTGATTACATGGGTCTAATTTATGAGAAGATGTGTCAGGATTACCTGCTCTATTATTCGGATAGCCTTCCTATTGAGCTGAGTGAAATCGGTCAGTGGTGGGGGACAGACCCGAAGAAGAAAAAGCAGATACAGATTGATATCGTCGGAACTCCTGTTGAGGGCAAAGACTATATCATCGGTTCATGCAAATACCGGAATGAGAAAATCGGTGTGGATGAACTCGATTTGATTCGGGATTATGCCTCAGTTTTTGGAAAGGGCAACAACTATCACTACTATATCTTCTCGAAAGGCGGATTCACAGATGGACTTCTTCAGGCACAAGAGCGAGGTGAAGTTCGGCTGATAACGCTGGAAGACCTTTACAAGTAAAAATTCTAATCAACCCTGCTGGTGAAAGCTGGCAGGGTATTTTTATACCCATTTTTAGTGGTGCTAGAATATAAATAGTACAAAGGATGTAGTTTTTAACTACATGACAACTATATACTATGATGTTATAATGGGATTAAAACAGCTATGACCACATAGGGGTCTGACACACTTACGATTTCTTAAGGGAGTATATTATGGACTTAAAAGTAAACATTAAAAATATCAAGAACATCAAAAAATGCGAATTAATATTGCCTATTGAAAAAGGTATTTATGGTTTGGTTGGTGCAAATGGTTGTGGGAAAAGTACAGTTTTATCTTGTGTTGCTCAGAGTGTTTTTTCATCAAGCTTAAATAACTTGAGCGAATTTGACTATGGAGAAGACTCTCTTGTCGAATTTACTTATGCAGGAAAGCGTACGCAATGGAAAAATAGTAATAATATATGGGGAACTGAGTGCAAGAAAGAAGAAAGAATTCATTTTAATGGGATGTATGAAGGAAGTTTGTTTTATGGAACAAGATTTGATGATTCATTAGTGGTTGATGACTTAGTAAAAAATGCAACAATTTCTTTAGATGATATTGTTGATGCGGATGCATATGTAAAAGAGCAGATGAGTTTTATTCTTCATGGCGATTTGAATCATTATGGAACATTAAAACGCATAAGAAACAAAAGAATTGCGCAGAAAGCAAATCTTAAAAATACGCCATATTTTCAAGAAATTAAGGGTAAACTTATAAGCCAATATAAAATGAGTTCTGGCGAATGTTTATTGGTTTCTTTATTACATTTTATTTATAACGCACTGATTCGAAGAAGTCTACCTGTGAATGAACCGGTGTTAATGCTAATTGATGAAATTGAATTAGCACTTCATCCTGTTGCTGTATCAAGATTAATTGACTTGTTGAATAATATTATTAAGGAACATGATAATCTTACTGTAGTATTGACTTCACATTCGCCAGAAGTGATTCGTAAAATTTCGCCTAATAATTTATTTATGATGGAGGTTGATGAAAAAGATACAATTGAATTTTATTCCCCTTGTTATCCGAGTTATGCGATTCGAGATGTATATATGCATTCTGGTTTCGACTATGTTATTTTGGTTGAAGATTTGCTTGCTAAATATGTTGTTGAAAAAGTTATACAACAGAGATCGCTTAATTCTGGAAAATTAATAAATGTTCTTCCAGTCGGTGGTTGGGAGAATGTTTTAAAATTCCAGATGATGGCGTATTCAACTAATACATTTGGGCTTGGGACAAAGTTGTTTAGTATTCTTGATGGAGATGTTAAAAATAATGCTAAGATAAAAAAAGATTATAAAAAATTACAAAAAATGTTTTTACCAATTAACA